>NZ_JBUYWT010000043.1:0-67245 GCF_055264925.1 Bradyrhizobium sp. KZN70725 | reverse complement strand
ATCCGTTTGCCGTCTGCTCCGCCCCGATCGGCGTCCAGGCTCCGACCTGAGTGGATGCATCAAAAGGCGTCCCGGCATATTTGACTGATGGGCCCGTACCGCCGCTGACCGCATCGAGAAAATAGTAGCTGCCGATCTGGTCCAGTTTGGTCGAGCCGGCGGCTTCGACCACGGTTACGCTCGCCGCAGGTATGCCGCTCACGCCGTCGGCGTTGAGGTCCTGATGGAAGCTGCTCTCAAATGCTTCAAGGATTGTACTGCTTCCTGAGACAACCGCGGTCGCAGAGGAGACATAGTTGCCGTTGCTGTCGGCGTTCCAGACCAAGTACTGATCCGAACCGATCACCTTCCACGCAATCTGATATCCGTTTGCCGTCTGCTCCGCCCCGATCGGCGTCCAGGCTCCGACCTGAGTGGATGCATCAAAAGGCGTCCCGGCATATTTGACTGATGGGCCCGTACCGCCGCTGACCGGATCAAGAAAATAGTTGCTGCCGATCTGGTCCAGTTTGGTCGAGCCGGCGGCTTCGATGACGATCGGCGGGATCACCGAGGAGCCCGCGATCGTGCGATCGGCAAACTGGAAATACTCAACGCCAGTGACGTTATCAATGCCCTCCGGTGAACCGGCGCGCTGGTCGCTTATCGTGAAGGTCTGCGAACTTGAGTTGTAGCTAACTGTGTAGTTCGCCCTGTTGCCCAAATACACAGCGGTGTCGGTGCCGGAGCCGCCGAAGATGGTGTCGTTGCCGCCGCCGCCGGTGATCGTATCGTTGCCTGAGCCGCCGTTCAGGACGTTGCCAATTGCGTTGCCCAAGATCGTGTCGTTGCCGGACCCGCCGTTGGCATTGTCGATGTAGGAACGCGCGTCGCCGTTATAGAGATAGGCGTTGTAGACGTTGCCCGATGCGTAATGGCCATCGCCGAGATAGGCCAGTTGAACGGAGGAGAATACCGACGACGCACCGGGGTTGAGGTTGATGCTCAGGTTCGTCGTGTAGTTCGACAGATCGTAGGTGTCGACGCCGCCGCCGTCCCACACAGTCTCGTAGATCCGGTTGGCCGAGCCGCCGACGCCCCCGCCGGGCGCGAGCTGCCCGACACCGTTGATGAACTCCTGCCCCGTGGTCGGATTCCAGGTGTAGACAGTGTTGCTGCTCTGGGTCGTGAAGTTCGCGCCGTACATCGTCTGGAGCGCGAGGATATCGTTGGCCATAAAGGTCTGCAGATATCCATAGGCCTCATTGGTGTAGCCGCTCGTCGCGGACGCCCCGACATAGCTGCGATAGCTCATGACGGTGTATTCGCTGTCGTCATGTGCGCTCGGCACGGCCACGTTGGCAACTCCGCCGGTCTCCTGGCTGTGCTTGAGACCAACGGCATGGCCGAGTTCGTGGAGCGCGGTCGTGAAATAGTAGTTGCCAAGCTTGGCGAGCGAGTAATTGTATTGGGTCCCGAACCAGATGTCGCCGCCGGACGCATAATTGCCGGGGTAGTAGGCGTAGGAAGTCGGGTTAGCCGACGGCGATTGCGCGATCATGATGTCGGCGCCGTTCGTGCCCGCGTATTGGATGTTGGCGTTGGCGTAGCCGTTGATCAATCCAATGGCGTAGTTGATCGCAGCCTGCATTTGGGTCGGCGCCGAGGCAAAGCCCGACGTGGTCGGCTCGCTGCTGCCGCCAGCGTACGGATTGGCGTAGTCGCTGGGCGAATCCGGGAAACTATAGGTTATCGGGCCCGACCATTTGTAGCCCGACAGCAGGCCGTCTATGTCGGCGTCGTTGGTCTTGGTGACCGTGACAGCGGTAGCCAAAGGGAAACTCCGAAGCAGCAAGCCCATCCGATGCGAGGCGTTAACAGATGATTCTAGCTAGAGAGTTGAACGTTTGGTTTAAATGCGGCGAGAGCGCCCGGACCTCTGCCATAATGCGCGGTTAGCTATCAAACCCCGTACTCATACGAGGCGCAAGCAAGAACCTCGGTTCCCGCGGCGCCGGTAATTTGCAGGGTTTCATGAAACGATCTTCACTCGCGGCCGGCCTGTTTGGCGCCCTTGCGGCGCTCGCCGGATACAATCACACGCCCTTCGGAGGACTGCCCGTCATGGTGGAGAAGGCCAATGCGGATGACAGCGGCAAGGCGGGACGCTTGCCCACCATGCCAATGGCCCGCGATCCTGCTGCCGCGGTGGCCGAGGAATACGAAGCCGCCCGCCGGAAAGGAACGCGGGAGGCCTTTGAGCTTTTCATTGCGCGCTACGGCGATGACCCGCTGGCCGAGAAGGCGCGCTCGGAACTGAAGCGCCTGTCGCGCTGATCCCTTCACGCAGCGCAGCAAACCGCGCCAGCCATTGCATTTCGACAGGCGGCATCCGCGCTGGCCCAGGCTTGCCGCAGGGTCTTTCGGCGCTATGGTAGGCCCGCAATCTGTCCCGGAGCCCTTTCACAATGCCCTTTCCGCATGCCTCGGAAGCCCTGTCGCGTTTAACCGTGCTCGATCTGACCCGGGTCCGCTCCGGGCCGACCTGCGTGCGGCAGCTCGCGGATTGGGGCGCCAATGTCATCAAGATCGACGCGCTGACCGAGGATGCCGGTGGCGAGCAGCCGGGCGGCCCCCGGCGGGGTTCCGACTTTCAGAATCTGCACCGCAACAAGCGGGCCATGACGCTGAACCTGAAAGACGGTCGCGGGCTCGCCGTTTTCAAGCGCCTCGCCGCCAAGGCCGACGTCGTGGTCGAGAATTTCCGCCCCGACGTGAAGAGGAAGCTCGGCATCGACTATGAGAGCCTCGCCGCGATCAACCCGCGCATCGTCTATGGCAGCATCTCCGGCTTCGGCCAGGACGGCCCCTATCACAAGCGGCCGGGCTTCGATCAGATCGCGCAGGGCATGGGCGGGCTGATGTCGATCACCGGCGCGCCGGGCGGAGGGCCGATGCGGGTCGGCATTCCCGTCGCCGACCTCACGGCGGGCCTGTTCTGCGCCATGGGCATTCTCACCGCGCTCCTCGAGCGCGAGGTCTCCGGCAAGGGCCAGTGGGTGCAGACCTCGCTGCTCCAGGCACAGATCTTCATGCTCGACTTCCAGGCCGCGCGCTGGCTGATGGAGAGAGAGGTGGCCAAGCAGGCCGGCAACAACCACCCGACCAGCATCCCGACCGGCGTGTTCAAGACCTCGGACGGCTACATCAACATCGCCACCACGGGTGGGCGGATCTGGGAGCGTTGCGCGCAGGCGATCGGTGCGCCGGAGCTCTTTGGCCATCCCGACTACGCGACGGCCTCTGCCCGCTCAAAAAACCGCGACGCGCTCAACGCCGAGATCGAGAGGTGCACCGTGACGAAGTCGACCGAGACCTGGGTCCGCGAGCTCAACGAGGCCGGCGTGCCCTGCGGGCCGATCTATGCCATCGACCAGATGTTCGAGGACGCGCAGGTTAAGCATCTCGGCATCGCGCAAGACGTGCCGAACGATGAAGACCGCCACATCCGCCTGGTCGGCCAGCCCGTGACGCTGTCGCGCACGCCGAGCAAGATGGTGGTGCGGCCGCCGGAATTCGGCGAACAGACCGACGAGGTGCTGAAAGAGTTCGGCTTCGGCTCCGACGAGATTGCCAAGCTCAGGGACGCCAAGGTGGTGTGAGCCAGGTCAGAAACAACAATGCCCGGCAAGATTGTCGGGCATCGAAGGGAGTTCGCGCTGCGCAGCTCAGTATTTTGCAACGACCGGTGTTGGAGTGAACGCATAGTTGAAGCCGACACGCAGAATATGATTGTGGAAAGCTGACGTCCGCCTGGTTAGCGGCTCCGACGAAGTAAGTCTTACTTCCGAAATGCGTATTCGAGCTTCGCCGACCAATTCCGGGTGAACTTGCGCTCGACGCCCGATCGAACCGACTCGGGTATCGGTGCTACTCACCGCCGCACCGATTGAAAAGCTGAACGCGCCGAACGGAGTCGTGCCGCCGAGATCCGCCCCGAAGACTTGGATCCCAAGGTTGACCGCGGACGAATACTTGAGCTCCCCAACAGCGAGACCACCGGTCGCATACCAGAGAGTCTGCGGACGATAGAAATCACCATTTGAAAAAGATAAGAAGTCCCACAAGAATCCAGAGGGGAGAGAAACTGAACAACAACGATGCCCAATAATAAAACTCTTTTCGAGTAGTCGCACGCCCACTCATACTCTTACTCCCGCTCACCGATTCACCGTAAAAATACGGTAGTGACCGCCTCCGCCAAGGGATAGGAGTCCTTATATTCAAAAAACTCTTTCACCGCTATTATGTTCGAGCTGCCGTCGACGTTGGTCGACGCCTTACCATTGGCTGGCCTGCATGATAACTTGGCTCATTCTCGCGGCAATTTCGATTTTGATCCTCGCACTGTGCGTCCGGGCGACATATCGATTTGCCTTTCGCGAGGGCCGCGAGCAGGGTTTGTCGGAGTCGTTTCAACTCTACGGAGGTACCCGGCGGTCACTCGATAAGGCTCCCCCACGGCGAGATCCTGATTGAGGTGTCGTTCTCTAAAATTACACGGTATGTCATACAGCGCTGGTGTCGACCGGCTCACACCGTTCGCTGTGGTCTATCTGATCGGCTTGCTGCCTTCGATTGCCGTCATTGCGCATCTTCTGCCTCGGGCAAGGAAACTGTTCATGACAATTTCTACGCGAGCTATCGTTACTGCTGCCGTCGTTATTAATATCATCTCGATTGGCTTGTCTGAGGTGCAGAGAAGGCAATTGGGCTCGACAGCGATAGATGCCACACTCGAGCTGCGTCGAATTGAGCAACAGCGGCTAGCCCAGCAGAGCATTGAGTTGGACCGAACCTACAAATTGATTGCAGAGGTCAACAATCGCATTAGCATGATCCAAGCTCAATTGCTCGGCCTTCAAGCGAGGGCGCAAGCCGTAAATGATGCCAAATAGCTATCAAGTGAGTGCCCTTCTTTTTGATTGGGAGAAGATGGTTCCGGCTCTCATGATCGCCGCGGGCCTCGCGCTGGTGCTGATAGGGTCTATTGCCGCGGCCCAGCACAAGCGATCGGAGAAGACTTGGGAAGACGGGGAAGCTGCAGCGCCGCGCCCCCGGATGGCGCCACTGCCGCGCCTGCTATCCACTCAACGGGACCGGGGCGAGTAAATTGCCATTTTTTCCGTTCTCGTCACGAGATGCTTCTCTAAGTTGCATCGTGCTACGAGCAATCCGGGCCGGATACGGGACCACCGGCGCAGGTGTTGATAGACCAAAGTTATTGTTGTTCAAGGGGTGGAAAACAATGCCTTCATTCAAGCTGCTCGCGCCATTTTCCCTTATCTACGCGCTGGGCATACTGGCCACGGCGGGGCACTTCTACCGCAAGCACGAAGGACGCTTAGGTGCACGCCAGACCTTGTGCGTACTCTTTTGGCCGGCTTGGTGGTTCCTGGAGCATAGTGTCCGAGAGACTATTGACGTCATTTCAGACGCGACCATAGGAACGGACGAGCGAGCGACACTTTCCTTCGGAGTTGGATTATTTGCGGCAGGACAATTTTTATTTTCTAACTGGGAAATGTGCAGTGGGGTCACATGCGCCGGCGTTGTATTGAAAAGCTCTGCCATGCTCTTCCCGCCGGTCGGCGCAACGTACCTGACTTGGCTTATCGCGCAGCTTGCATAGCATTCAGATGACGACACGGATCATGAACACGCCTGAAGAACTTCGGGGCAGACCATTTTGGGCACTTGATCCGACGATTCAAAGCCTTTCGTCTACGGACCACTCTGGAAATCCTGTGGACCCTCCTCTTCAGGACGTGACGACGCGGATACTGAAAATCAACAAATGGCACGCGCTCGCCGCGGTGCTGGTCATATACATCCCGATCGGGCTCTATCTGGACACTCTACCGCCCACCGATCCAACAATCATGTACGGGCCGTTCGAGTACTATGGCGGCTACGCTTGGCGCTACCAGCCATCCGTTTCGCGAGCAATAGCCGATACCGCTGAAGCACCCCATCAATCGCGACTTGAACTGACCGAGGATGGCCGTCCCCTCGGGCCGGCCCACTGCGCGGACATCGAAATTGGAGACATAGGGCACGGTCGGTTTTCCTATCGGAAGGATGATTGGGTTTTTCTCTATTTCTCGACAAGCGACAACAGTAATCCAAACACAAACGGCCGCATATATCGCGCCGTAGAACCGGCAGCTGTTGACCCGTTCCAGTCGATTAGAATACCTCCGCGTAAGCCCTGGATCTTCTGGCTGCTAGAAAAGATCCATTTTCATTCTTGAAGATCAATATCGAACCGAAGCACTAACGGCACCGCTAGAAGCGCGGTATTATGGCGCAAACGCCACAAGCCAAAAGAAGCGTGTCACCCCGGCGGGAGCACTTGGCCTAGTTCAAATTTGAAGTCGGCTTGTTTTGAGAAGAGCGATTTGACCGGATCAACAACACTATTGGCAGAGCAACCATCAGAGCCAGTACCGGCAGACCAATCGTCAGCACGGCGAAAACCGCCGGGTTGACAGTACCGAACAGCCACATAGCGCCTATTACAAACTCAACCGCGGCTAAGCCGATCAAACGGCCCTTGATTGCTGTGCTCATTTTGTTCCCAAGGGCGCCCACTGAGGCACTGAGGCGGGCAATGGCAAATAACAACAACAAGCCGACAATCTCGCCGATGGCGGCATATAATCCCTCGGCCAAAACCGCGACGAGAAAGATCAATACCCCGACAATGGCGATAGAGACGTATCCAAGAGACGTATCCAGCGATTTCCATCCAGCGCGGGTACATGTCCGCAACTCTAGGACCGCGCCTAGATTTCTTCCAGCGCCACCTGTTCAAGTTCTAGCGCTGCAACGCAGGCAAGGAAGAAGATCGCCGTAAACGATCCACGTTTCACCTTCATCGTGATCCCGGCTTCGGTCTCATCCTTGAGGCCGTGCTTCTTCAGCCGCTTGACCAAATCGGCGTAGGTCACGTCGGCTTTCTTCATCTCGGCTTTCAGGAAGGCGCTCGCGCGCTCCCGGTAAAGTTCCGGGTCAGCTTGGCTTTGGCCCAGCGAGCCTCATTCGCCACCTTCAAGCTGCGAGGTCGGTCATTGATACACCTTTCAAAGAAAAAGCCGCCCGAAAGACGGCTTGGTGTGTCTTAGTGGTCACGGTCAGCGCTTGCTCGGGCGGGTTGTGCCGAGTAAGTTGCCGCACCCAGTTAAGAACGGGCGGGCACTAATCTTGAAATACCGCGCTGACATCGATGGCTTGCGGGCCATCGCCGTACTGTCTGTGTTGGCCTTCCATTACAATGCAGCTCTGCCGGGCGGCTTTACCGGCGTCGATGTTTTCTTCGTAATCAGCGGGTTCCTGATAACGCAGCAACTCGCTGGCGAGATCGCAAGCGGCACCTTCTCTATCCTCAACTTCTACGACCGTCGCATTCGACGTATTGTGCCCGCGTTGGCTGTAGTTTTGTTGACCGTCTTATTGCTCGGCAAGTTCCTCTTGCTGCCCGGCGACTACAAGGCGATGGCCGCCAGCGCCGCCTACGCGGCATTCGGCGCTTCGAACTTCTTCTTCCTGTCGAACACCGGCTATTTCGACCAAAGTTCCGATTTAATGCCACTCCTTCAGACTTGGTCGCTTGGTGTCGAGGAGCAATTCTATCTGGCGTGGCCGCTGCTCTTGGCCCTCGTCGCTACCGGTCGAAAGCGGATCGACCTCGCCGCCATCATCGGCACCGCAGTTGTGATCGGTTTCGGCGCGAGCCTGCTCTGGCTCGACGCGGATCCCAAGGGCGCATTCTATCTGGTGCTGCCGCGCGCGTGGGAGCTCGCACTAGGCGCGTTGCTCGTGTTCCTGCCCCCTCTTTCGCAACGCCTCGGCGCCGTGGCAATCGCGACCGGCCTCGCGTTGATTGGCGCCGGCTTCATCTTTGTCAGCGCCACTGCTTTCCCAGGCGCGGCCGCGGTCTACCCATGCGTCGGCGCTGCGCTCGTAATCTGGCCGCGCCGGGACGAACCAAGGTTCAGCCATTGGCTCGGCAAGTTGCGTCCGATCGGGCTGATTTCCTACAGCCTGTATCTCTGGCATTGGCCCGTGTGGGTGCTGTTCCGCCATTACATCAATAACGCCGAGCCAAGCCGCCTAGAGGCAGTCGTGCTCGCAGCCGTCTCGATCGGCTTAGCAGTGGTGTCGTTTCGCTTCGTCGAGAAACCTTTCCGGCAACGCCGCTGGTTGCCGACGCGGACAGTACAGACAGGACTCGCGACGGGAATGGCCGTCTTTTGCCTCGGGATGTATGTAAACAGCGCCGACGGACTTCCGGAACGCATCGCACCTGCCGTCTATTCGATGCGCAGCCTTGATGCGATGTGGGAATGGCCATGCAAGTACGAACCAGAGAAGACCTTAGGCGCTTCGTTCTGCACCTTCGGCCAGTCATGGAAGAAGGCTGGCTCGAAAGCATTCTTGTGGGGCGATAGCCACGCTGGGCACTTCGCCCCGATCATGGAAGCCGCGCAGCCAGATATGGGGTGGCTCCTTTACGAGACATGCCCGGCGTTCTTCAACGAGCATATTTACCGAACGTATACCGGTATTCCGAACTACCGGACGCAGTGCGCTGAACAACGCCGCAAAGCGATTGAGCTCATCAACAGCGATCCTTCAATTGACCTCATAGTTCTCGCTTCTGCGTGGGCTTACTATCCAGCGATTGCGCTCCAAGACGGGACGCTTGGAGAATTGAGCGGATCTGGCCTGATAGAGGCCGGAATAGAGGACCTCATGGCGAAGACGGCGAGACCCGGCCGTCGATTCGTCTTGGTAGGAACGGTTCCGCAACACATAGTTGATCCTATCCCGTGCGCGATGGCGCACCTTAACGGCTTGTGGCGCCGCGAGTGCACGCCCGATCCAAAAGAAATCCAGCAAATGAAGACCTATACAGTGACTTCGGACACGCTGCTCAAGCAGATCGCCGCGTCTCGATCTGACGTGGCCGCTGTCATACCGCGCGACGCGCTTTGCGATAAGGCCGGCTGTAAGGGCTATCTGAATGGCGAATTTCTGTACCGCGATGGTGGCCACATTCGCCGAAACCTATCGATGGAGACGAGACACCAGTTTGCAGACCTCATCGGCCTGACGAACGCACTGATGGAGAAGCCTGCTCGCGCGGAAGCTTCGGCCGCTCCTTCAAGTAACTAAATGTAGCCCGTTGCGGACCAGGCAACGACGGCCGTCGTTCCCGGGTTATTGATCGAGAAGCCTGAAGTGGCAGCGGAAACTGCGTTCACGGGACTCGTTGTCCCGCCAGCGGTGCTGCTGCATACGATAGTCGTAATAGTCGTAACTGCCGTGAAGACGGCCGGAAAGATTACCGCTGTATTGGTGGCGCCCGTGGCCGTGGTTAGTCCCCAAATATGCAAACCGCCGTTGGGTAAGCGCCGATAGGCGGCGTAGCCTGACGCGCCTGGCGTTCCGACTTCATTGAATGATTTGATCGAGCCTAGCGTCACGTTGTCGGACACGTCGAGCAACTTCTGTGGAAGCGTACCGAGCCCCGGGGGACCTTCCGCGTACACATTTTCGAATTTGAAATTGCGGTTAATACAGGCGCTGTTGACGTTAAACGGAGCTGTCCGAGATTTTCATCGCGTTCGGTCCGGCTTTGCAGTGACGTTCGCCGCGCTGGTTTCGGTTTACGGCGTGATTGAGTTCGTCGTTTGGCTCGTGATGCGCCGACGCTCTCGTATCCGCACACATGGGGTAACGCACGCCAGCTTGTCCAATAATTCATACAGGAGATGAACTATGTTTCGTATGGGGCAGAAGGTGGTTCGGTTTAGTGGTGGCCCAGGCTGCGTCATCACCAACCATCTGAGCAGGAAGGACTACACGCATCCAGAGCTTGTCTGGCCGGCATCGCGCAGCGGCAACATTTGGAACCAAGACGACGCGCCTGGATAAGACCATCGCGACATAAGAGAACTGGGACACTGATCTAATTCAGTTCTCGTGGTGTCTCCGTTTTGCTCCGCTGCCTCCAACTGACGCGGCCGACCAAACCATCGATCAAGGGCCAAAAAAGCAGCACGATTGCCAACGTCGTGATCGAGCCGACCAGTCCGTTCGACCAGAACACCTTCATGTCGCCGCCGGAGCCGATCATCGAGAGGCGGAACGCATCCTCGGCGCGGTTGCCGAGCACCAATGCGAGGGTGAAAGGCGCGAGCGGGATCCCGATCTTCTTGAAGACATAGCCGACGACGCCGAAGCCCAGCATCAGCCAGATATCGAACATCGCGTTCTGGATCGCATAGGCGCCGATCGCGCAGGACACCACGATCATCGGGGCTACGGCCGCGAACGGCACGCGCAGGATCGAGGCGAAGATCGGCACCGTGGTCAGCACCAGCACCAGGCCGACGACATTGCCGAGATACATCGAGGCGATCAGGCCCCAGACGAAATCCTTGTGCTCGACGAACAGCAGCGGCCCCGGGTTGAGGCCCCACACCATCAAGCCGCCGAGCAGGATCGCAGCGGTCCCCGAGCCGGGAATGCCGAGCGCCAGCATCGGCAACAGCGCCGAGGTGCCCGAGGCATGAGCGGCGGTCTCGGGCGCGAACACGCCCTCGATACGGCCCTTGCCAAAGCTCTCCTGATCCTTGGAGAAGCGCTTGGCGAGGTTATAGCCCATGAAGGAGGCCGCGATCGCGCCGCCCGGCGTGATGCCGAGCCAGCAGCCGATCACCGACGAGCGCAGCAGCGTCACCCAGTATTTCGGCAGGTCCTTCCACACCGAGAGCACGACGCGCAGGCTGATGCCGGCGGCGTGTCCGCGCAGCGCGAGGCGCTCCTCCATCGTGAGCAGGATCTCGCTGATGCCGAACAGGCCGATGACCGCGACGAGGAAGTTGATGCCGCGCAAGAGCTCGGCGGAGCCGAACGTCATGCGCAGCTGCCCGGACACCGTATCCATGCCGACGCCGGCGAGCAGCAGCCCGAGCGACATCGAGATGACAGTCTTGTGCTTGGCCTCGCGGCCGAGGCCGACGAAGGAACAGAAGGTCAGGAGATAGACGGCGAAGAATTCCGGTGGGCCGAACCTCAGCGCAAACGACGAGATCATCGGCGCCAGGAAGGTGATCAGCAGCACCGCGACCAGCGAACCGACGAAGGAGGAGGTGAACGCCGCGGTGAGCGCTTCGGCCGCCCTGCCCTGCTGCGCCATCGGATAGCCGTCGAAGGTGGTCGCGACCGACCAGGCTTCGCCCGGGATGTTGAACAGGATCGAGGTGATGGCGCCGCCGAACAGCGCGCCCCAGTAGATGCACGACAGCATCACGATGGCGGACGTCGGATCCATCGTGAAGGTCAGCGGCAGCAGGATCGCGACGCCGTTGGGGCCGCCAAGCCCGGGCAGCACGCCGACGAAGATGCCGAGCACAAGGCCGACCATCATCAACAGCAGCGTCTTCCACGTCAAAAGGACGGCAAAGCCGTGCAGCAGGAGACCGAAAGCTTCCATGGTTCGACCCGGTTCGCTAGCGGCCGAGAGCCGCTTCGAGCGGCCCCTTCGGCATGATGACGTCGAATGCGATGTCGAAGGTCACGAACATTGCGGCGGTGAAGACGAAGGCGGTCAGCAGCGACTTCCACAGCGCGATCTTGCCGACGAGGCGCATGAAGCCTGCGATCAGGAGAAAGCTCGCAACGTAGAGGCCGAGATATTGGGTGGCGAAGCAGAACAGCAATGTCGGCACGAACACCGCCATCACCCGGCGAAGCTGGGCGCGGCTGACAAAGGTCTCGGCAGCCTCCTGGCGCGAGACAAAGGCGGCACCCAGGCCATAGAGGCTGGCACCGCCGAGGATCACCGAGAGGTAGAACGGAAAATAGCCCGGCTGCGGCCCGGTCGAGTCCCACGACGCACCGGTGCGCCAATTGTCCCAGCCGAGCACCACGGCGAGCGCAAGCAGAAGCAGCGACACAACGACGTCGATGACGCCGGTGCTGACGACCGCCGGCGAGTTATCTTCAGGTGCGGTCGGATCGTCGACGACGATCTCAAGTTCGGTATTGGACATGGATGAGACGGTCTGGGTTGCGAGGGCAACGATTGGGATAGCGCGCTGATGCAACCACCGTCAATGCAGCCTTCAGTTAAACAGTGGAACGTTCGGGAAAGGCGCTCGCAAGTGCAGCACGCTCCGGCTTGAGAACGCCGCGCTCGGTGATCAATCCGGTCACCAGCCGCGCCGGCGTGACGTCGAAGCCGAAATTGGCCACCGACGAGCCGTCCGGAACCACGCGCACGGTCTCGATCCGGCCATCCGCCGTGCGTCCCGTGAGGTGCGTCACCTCGTCGGCAGCGCGCTGCTCGATCGGAATCTGCCTGACACCGTCATCGATACCAAAGTCGATGGTCGGCGACGGCAGCGCAACATAGAACGGCACGCTGTTGTCGTGGGCCGCGAGCGCTTTCAGATAGGTGCCGATCTTGTTGCAGACGTCGCCATTGCCGGCGACGCGATCGGTCCCGACGATCGCGAGATCGACCATGCGATGCTGCATCAGATGGCCGCCGGTGTTGTCGGGGATCACGGTGTGCGGCACGCCGTGGTGACCGAGTTCCCAGGCGGTGAGCGAAGCGCCCTGATTGCGCGGACGCGTCTCGTCGACCCAGACATGGACCGGAATGCCGCGATCGTGCGCCTGGTAGATCGGCGATGTCGCCGTTCCCCAATCCACGGTTGCAAGCCAGCCGGCGTTGCAATGCGTCAGGACGTTCACCACCTCGCCCGGCTTCTTGGTCGCGGCGATCGTCTCGATCAGGCCGAGCCCGTGACGGCCGATCTCGCGGTTGATCTCGACATCCTCATCGGCGATCTCGCGCGCGCGGGCATAGGCCGCCTCGGCGCGGGCCGAAGCCGCAAGCGGCGCCAGCGCGCGCTGCATCTCGTCAACGGCCCATTTCAGATTGATCGCGGTCGGCCGGGTCGCCAGCAACATCCTGCCGGCGCGCTCGAGCGCCGCATCGGAGGCATCGGCGCGCATCGCGAGCGCCATGCCATAGGCTGCGGTCGCGCCGATCAGCGGCGCGCCGCGGACCAGCATCGAGCGGATCGCCTCGCCGGCCTCGTCGGCAGTCGTAAGTTTGGCGACGATGAATTCATGCGGCAACCGGCGCTGATCGATCGCGCCGACGGACCAGCCGTCGGGCTCGAGCCAGATGCTGCGAAAATGTCGTCCATCGACTTTCATGTCTTACGCCCTTCGCGTCGCGCGCTCGCTAGAGGACTTCTTCACGACCGTAGCACCCGTCCGGCGACGACATCGAGCTTGGCCAGCAGTTGCGGATCGCGGGCCGCGGGCGCCGTGATCAGCGCGGTATCAAGCGCCCGATCCGAACCGACCGGACACGGCTCGTGCTCGCGCGGGAAATCCCGCGCCAGCCGCGCGACCAGCGCCTTTGCCTTCTCGGCGTTCGAATTCAGCACACGGATGATATCCTGCACCGTCACGGCATCATGCGCCGGATGCCAGCAATCGAAATCGGTGACCATCGCCACGCTGGCGTAGCAGATCTCGGCCTCGCGGGCGAGCTTGGCTTCCGGCATGTTGGTCATGCCGATCACCGAATAGCCCTGCGCCTTGTAGGTCAGGCTTTCGGCGAGCGAGGAGAACTGCGGCCCCTCCATGCAGAGGTAGGTGCCGCCGCGGGCGAACACGATGTCTTCGGCCTCGGCAGCGGCGGCGAGATGCCTCGCCAACAACGGGGACACCGGATGCGCCATCGAGACATGCGCGACGCAGCCCTTGCCGAAGAACGAGCTCTCGCGCTTGTGGGTGCGATCGACGAACTGGTCGACCAATACAAACGTGCCCGGCGGCAGCTCTTCCTTGAACGAGCCGCATGCGGACAGCGCGACGAGGTCGGTGACCCCCGCCCGCTTCAGCACATCGATATTGGCGCGATAGTTGATGTCGGACGGCGACAGCGCGTGTCCATGGCCGTGGCGCGGCAGGAACACGATCGGCAGTCCCGCCATCTCGCCGCGTCGGAGCGGCGCGGACGGTTCGCCCCAGGGGCTTGTGATCGCCTCCTCGCGGACATTTTCCAGGCCCGGCAGATCGTAGATGCCGGATCCACCGATGATCCCCAACACGGCTTTGGTCATGATCGCTCCTCACGGTCCCGCAACGGCGCCGGAGGGGTGACCCAGCCCGATCGGGCTCGCCGGACGTTCGGCCATACTGCGGCGCAGTAATCACTGCCCCGCAGCCGCTTGCAAGGCAATTCCAAGTTAAGAGGAAAGCCGCCGGCCCAGTCATTCCGGGGCACCCGAAGGGTGAACCCGGAATCTCGAGATTCCCCGATGCGCAATTGCGCATCTGAGGTTCGCTGCTTCGCATCGCCCCGGAAGGACGGCGGATCCGCTACTTCGCGACGAACCCTGCCGCGTTCATCAGCGAGGCATTCTGCTTGTCGTCATCCTCGAGGAACTCGACCATGTCCTTGCCGGTGAGGAAGATCGGCTTCAGCGCCTGCTTCTCCATGTAGTCCTTGTATTCAGCCGTCTGCGTCACCTTCTGAAACAGGTCGACATAGAACGCCTGCTGCTCCTGCGTGACCTTGCCCGGCAGGAACATCGCGCGCAGCATCAGATACTGCACGTCGAGTCCCTCCTCCTTGCAGGTCGGGATGTCGTTCCAGGATTGCGTGTCGGTGACCTTGGTCTTGTAGGAGATGCGCTCCTTGTCGAACACGCAGAGCGCGCGAACCTGTCCGGCGCGCCAGACTTCGAGGTTCTCGCTGGGATTGTTGACGTTGGACTCGGTGTGGCCGCCGACCAGCTGGGTCGCGGCCTCGCCGCCGGACTTGTACGGCAGATACGAGAATTTCGCGCCGGTCTTCTGCTCCATGAAGACGGTCAGCACGTGATCTTCGCGCTTGGAGCCCGTGCCGCCCATCTTGAACGGCGCGCTCGCCGCTTTCGCGGCAGCGATGAACTCCTTCACGGTCTTCGGACCGGAGGCGTTATCCCACAACACGAACTGGTCGAGCGCGATCACCGACACCGGGGTGAGGTCGCGCCAGTTGAACGGAATCTTGGCCGACAGCGGCAGCATGTAGATCAGCGAATAGGCGATCAGCACCTTGTTGGGATCACCTTCGCTGGACTTCATGTACATCAGCGCTTCCGCACCCGACGCGCCGCCCTTCAGCGACACCACCATCGGCTGCTTCATCAGATTGTTCTTCTGGATCGCCGCCTGCATCATGCGCGCCATCTGGTCTGACGCGCCGCCGGCACCGGCCGCGACCACGATTTCGACCGGCTTGCTCGGCTCCCAGCCGGCAAAGGCCGGCGTGCTCAGCAAGAGGGCCGCGATTGCAGCCGTGGTTTTTACAATCTGTCCCACGTGTTTCTTCCCTATCTATTTGTTCGGCTTGGCAAAACCTGCGAGGTGGCGGGCTCGCGTCATTGTGCCGAGAATGAAGGTGAGTTCAAGCCGCGAACTGCCGCATGGCCTATGACTTTGGAATGAGGTGCGTGCGTCGTTTCGCATAACCGCTTTGCAACAGTCCGTCATCCTGAGAGGGCGGAACGCGCGTCTCGAAGGATCGACGGCCACCAGCCGGGCCGTGCATCCTTCGAGGCTCGCTCCGCTCGCACCTCAGGATGACGGGGTGAGTTTTGATTCAACTTTCAAACAGCTTGTTCGCTGTCGTCCCTGCGAAAGCAGGGACCCATACTCCGCGGCGGAAGTTGTGAACGAGAACCGTCGCTCCAGCATCGCTCAACAATGGATAACTGTGGTAGCGACGGCACCTGAAGCCGCTGTCACTTGCCCTTGAAGTTGGGCGCGCGCTTGTTGAGGAAGGCGTCCATGCCCTCGCGGAAATCCTCGCTCATATAGGCGCGCAGGATCAGGTCCTCGCCCTCCTCGCGCGACAGCGTGCGGCGGATGCGGCGCACCGCTTCCTTGGTCACTTCGAGCGTGATCGGCGCATGGCCCGCGACGAGCTTCGCCGTCTCGGTGGCGCGGCGCTGCAACGTCTCCACATCGGGGACGACTTCATTCAACAGCCCGAGCGCCAGCGCTTCCGGCGCCTCGACGAGGCGCGCCTTGAAGATCAGATCCTTGGTCCGCGCCGGACCGATCAGCGACACCAGCCGCGAGATGTTGGACATCGAGAGGCAGTTGCCGAGCGTGCGCGCGATCGGGAAGCCGATCCGCGTCGCCTCAGTGCCGATCCGGATATCGCAGCAGGCGGCGATGCCGGCGCCACCGCCGGTGCAGGCGCCGGCGATCGCCGCGATCACAGGCACACGGCACTGCTCGAGCGTTCCCAACACACGATCGATCCGCGCCTCATAGTCGAGCGCATCCTGCGCCGTCTTGAACGCGCGGAACTGCGAGATGTCGGTGCCCGAGGCGAACGCCTTGTCGCCCGTGCCGGTCATGATCAGCGCCTTGATGGAGTGATCCTGATTGATGTTCTCACAGATCGCGGCCATCTGCTCGTACATCGCAAAGGTCAGCGCATTGCGCGCCTGCGGCCGGTTGAACGTGATGCGCGCGATCCCGTCCTCGACGGAGTAGATCAGGTCTTCGGTCGAAGTGACGGGCGCGTTCATGTCTCGCTCTTTCTGTTGTTTGCGATTCGGTTTCAGGCGACAGCCTTTTTAAGCGACAGCCTTCGACTGCGCGGCGTCGTGGCCCTTCAGGACCTCCATCGCCGCCAGCACGCCGCCGCCGCGATGCGGCACCTTGGCCAGATCAAGCCCCATCTCGACGCCGGACAGCGTGCCCATCAGCATCAAATCGTTGAAGTGGCCGATATGGCCGATCCGGAACACCTTGCCCTTGACCTTGTTGAGGCCGGTGCCGAGCGACATGTCAAAATTCTCCAGCACGACCTTGCGGAAGTGGTCGGCGTCGTGGCCGTCAGGCACCCGCACCGCGGTCAGCGCCGGCGAGTGTGCGCCCTGCTCCTGGCACTGTGTCTCGAGACCCCAGACCTTGATCGCCGCGCGCGTCGCCTCGCTGTGGCGCCTGTGGCGGGCGAAGACGTTCTCGAGGCCCTCTTCCTCCAGCATATTCACGGCCTCGCGCAGGCCGAACAGGAGGTTGGTGGCGGGCGTATAGGGCCAGGTGCCGGCCTTGTTGATGTTGATGACTTCCTGCCAATCCCAATAGGAGCGCATGCCCGGATTGGCCTTGGCCACGGCGAGCGCCTTCTCCGACACGGCGTTGAAGCCGAGGCCGGGCGGCAGCATCAGGCCCTTCTGGGAGCCGGCGATGGAGACATCGATGCCCCAGGCATCATGCTCATATTCCAGCGAGCCGAGGCCGGAGATGGTGTCGACCATCAAGAGTGCCGGATGCTTCAGCGTGTCGAGGATCTTGCGGACGTCGCGCGGATAGGTAACGCAGGCGGTCGAGGTCTCGTTATGGACCACGCAGACCGCCTTGATCTTGTGCGCCTTGTCGGCGGACAGCCTGGCCTCGATCTGCTCGAGGTCGGCGCCGTGGCGCCAGTCGCCCGAGATGAAATCGACGTCGAGCTTGAACTTGTCGGCAATGCCATGCCACAGCACCGCGAACTGGCCGGTCTCGCACATCAGGACCTTGTCGCCGGGCTGCAGCGTGTTGACGATCGCAGCCTCCCAGGCGCCGGTCCCCGACGACGGGTAGATGATCACGGGCTGCTTGGTGCGGAACACTCGCTGCATCGCAGAAAGCACGGCGAAACCGATCTCGGCAAACTCGGAACCGCGATGGTCCATGGTCGGCATATCCATGGCCCGCAGCACCCGGTCCGGCACGTTGGTCGGTCCCGGAATCTGCAGAAAATGCCTTCCAGTATGCACGGTCATGAGCGTCTTTCCCGGTCTCGTCTTGGTCGTGGTGAGCCGCTCGCATATCACTATTCGCCGGGTTTGTCCTAGGCCCGGCGGGGGTCCGTCATGCATATCTGACGGCGCTCCGCCGGGCCGGCAGCGCCTCATTCGGCGGCCACCACCTTGCCCGGCACCACCGATTCGTTCGTCTTCTCGAACGGCCGCTCGGGATGCATCAGAAACGCCGAGAAGCCGCCGACCAGCAGCAGGCCCATCGACATCAGGAACGGCAGGTACCAGTTTCCAGTGGCGTCGATGACGAAGCCGGCGACCAGCGGCGAGACGATGGCCGCGAAAGCCGAGCCGGTGTTCATGATCCCGGCGGCGGTGCCGGAATATTTCGCCGCGATGTCCATCGGGATCGACCACATCGGCCCGATCACGAGTTCGGCGCAGAAGAAGCCGGCCGACAGGCAGAGCGCCACCACCGTGATGTCGTGGACGAACAGGATCGGCATCAGCGACAGCAGCGCGCCGGCGAAGCCCACGACCGTCACGCTGAGTCGCGCCAGCCGTACATTGCCGGTGCCCTCGAGAATGCGATCGGAGATGACGCCGCCGATGCTGTCCCCGACGACGCCGGCAAAGAACACACCGGATGCGAACAGCGCCGAGTTCTTCAGATCAAGGCTGTAGTTGTTTTTGAAGAACAGCGGCAGCCAGTTGAGATAGAGCCACAGGCACCAGCCGTAGCAGAAATAGGTCAGCGTCACCGGCCACATCCGCTGCAGCAGCGGTCCCCACGGCACCTTCGGCCGCTCGCCTTTCGGCCGCGGCGGCAAGGTCGCAAGCTCGGCCGCGGTGATCGAGCCATGGTCCCGCGGCTCGTTGCGAAAGTACCAGACCCACGCAACGCCCCAGATCAGACTGACAAAGCCAAGCACGACGAACGCGCCGCGCCAGGTCAGCCAGAGGATCAGCAGCGCGACCACCGGCGGAGTGATGGCATTGCCGAGCCGCGCGAATGAATGCGTCAGGCCTTGCGCGAAACCGCGGCGGTTCGCCGGCGTCCAGTACTGCATCGCGCGCGTCGCGGTCGGAAACGTCGCGCCTTCGCCGAACCCCAGCGCGAAACGCGCGACGAACAGCGCGGCAAGGCCATGGACAAAGCCGGTCATGATGGTCGCCGCGGCCCAGATCATGCCGCACCAGAACAAGGTCTGTCGCGGCCCGAAGCGATCGCCGACCCAGCCGCCGATCACCTGGAACAGCAGGTATGGATAGGCAAAGGCCGAGAACACCAGGCCGAGTTCGGTGTTGGACAGGCCGAGCTCCTTCTGGATCTCGCCGGCCGCGGTGCCGATGTTCACCCGGTCCACATAGGTGATGAAATACATCACGCAGAGCATGGCCAACACGACATGGGTGGCCTTGAACCGAAGCCTCATATCCCCTCCCCCACGTTTTTTTTGAGTTTGTTGAGGCGCTGGCTGCTAGGTGCCGACGACTTTCAGATGCGGCGGTGTATTGCGCTGGTCGCGCTGTTCGAGAAGCTTCATCGCCGCCTCGACGCCGCCCGAGCGGTGCGGCACACCGGCGACCGACAATCCCATCTCGACTCCGGTCAGCGCGCCAAGCAGCGTCAGCTCGTTGCACTCGCCGAGATGACCGATGCGGAACACCTTGCCTGCGACCTTCGACAGGCCGGCACCGAGCGACATGTTGAAATTGTCGAGCACGACCTTGCGGAACTGATCGGCATCATGTCCGGGCGGCATCATCACCGCGGTCAGCACCGGCGAGAATTCCGAGGGCTCCTGGCACAGCACCTCGAGCCCCCACTGATTGACGGCGGCGCGCGTGGCGGCGGCCAGCCGCAGATGGCGGGCGAACACGTTGTCGAGCCCCTCCTCCAGCAACATCGCGATCGCCTCGCGCAGCCCGTAGAGCAGATTCGTCGCCGGCGTATAGGGGAAGAAGCCCTTGGCGTTCGGCTTCAGCATTTCCTCCCAGTCGAAATAAGAGCGCGGCATCTTATTGGTGCGCGACGCGGCGCGCGCCTTCTCCGAGATGGCGTTGAAGCCAAGGCCGGGCGGCAGCATGAAGCCCTTCTGCGAGCAGCTGACGCTGACGTCGACCTTCCACTCGTCGTGCCGGTAATCGACCGAGCCGAGTGAGGAAATGGTGTCGACCATCAGGAGCGCCGGATGCGCGGTGCGGTCGATGGCAGTACGGATGTCCGCGATCCGGCTGGTCGCACCGGTCGAGGTCTCGTTGTGGACGACCATCACCGCCTTGATGCTGTGCGCGGTGTCGGCGGCAAGCCTTGCTTCGATCTGGGCGGGGTCCGCGCCGCGGCGCCAGTCGCCGGGTATGAAATCCACCTCGATGCCGAACCGGCCGGCCATCTGCCGCCACAGTGTGGCGAAGTGGCCGGTCTCGACCATCAGGACCGTGTCGCCCGGCGACAGGGTGTTGACGATCGCGGCCTCCCAGGCGCCGGTCCCGGACGACGGGAAGATCACCACCGGACCCCTGGTCTGAAACACCTTCTGGCTGCCCTCGAGGACGGCACGGCCGAGCGCGGCGAATTCGGCGCTGCGGTGGTCGATGACCGGCATATCCATCGCGCGAAGAATGCGATCCGGGACTGGGCTCGGCCCTGGAATCTGCAGAAAATGACGCCCTTGATGCATGAGAACCTCCCAATCGCCGGATTTCGGCTCCTCAGCGAGCTATTTTGCATTCATTTTTTGTCTTTTCAATCCAATTTTGGTATTCGATCGAGAGTATCGACGCGACCGCGCCGGCAAATTATTGTTCAGAATATGAAATCCGCGATTCCCGAAGCCGGGGTTCCAATCACCCCGCCCGCCGCCGGCAATGGCAGCGACCGCCAGGAGGCCTCGCTTCACGGCGAAATCCTGCTGCGGCTCCGCGACTATGTGGTGGAGGGCAACATTCCCGAGGGCGCCCGCGTTCCCGAGCGGCAGCTCTGCGAGATGCTGGGGATCTCAAGGACGCCGCTGCGCGAGGCGCTCAAGGTGCTGGCCGCCGAGGGCCTGATCGAGCTCTTGCCCAACCGCGGCGCGCGGGTGCGCCGGCTCAGCCGGCGCGACCTCGAGGAACTGTTCGACGTCATGGCCGGGCTCGAGAGCCTCGCCGGACGGCTGGCATGCGAGATCATCACCGACGAGGAAATCGCCGCGATCGAGCGCCTGCATTACGAGATGTACGGCCATTATCTGCACCGCAACATGCACGGCTATTTCCAGACCAACCAGCAAATCCACGAGAGCATCGTTGCGGCCGCGCGCAACGAGACGCTGAAGGCCACCTACGCCAACTTCGCCGGCCGGATCCGCCGCGTGCGCTATTCCGCCAATTTCGCCCGCAAGCGGCAGCGCTGGGCCGAGGCGATGCGCGAACACGAGGCGATCCTCGATGCGCTGCGCCGGCGCGCGGCAAGCGAGCTCAGCGACATCCTGTTCCAGCACCTGCGCAACAAGCGCGCAGCCGCCATCGATCACCTCGCGGAGGGGCCGGACAGCGGCCTGGAGACGACACTCCAGAACGACTAAAGGGGTCGGCACAAGGACGGCTGGAGGGTAGCTATCCTTGCCATTATGAATTCATAATGTAATTCTCACGTCGAGAGAATGCATAATCCATGAGCAAACCCTTTGTTGCGTCATGGATCACATCGGATCTGGGATGAAGAACGCCTCCTCGCTCGAACAGCGCCTGCGGTCCGAACTGACCGGCGACGTGTTTTTCGACGCCTTCAACCGCGGCCGCTACGCGACCGACGCCTCGTTCTACCAGATCGTGCCGGCCGGCGTGGTGGTGCCGCGAACCGTCGACGAGGCGCTGCGGACGCTCGCGATCGTCCGCGACGCCGGGCGGATCGTCACCCCGCGCGGCGGCGGCACCTCGCAATGCGGCCAGACCGTCAATGACGGCATCGTGGTCGACCTGTCCAAGCACCTGAACCGGGTCCTCTCGCTCGACGTCGAGCATCGGACCTGCGTGGTCGAGCCCGGCATCGTGCTCGACGATCTCAACCGGCAACTCAGGAAGCACGGGCTGTGGTTTCCGGTCGACGTCTCGACCGCGTCGCGCGCCACGATCGGCGGCATGGCCGGCAACAATTCCTGCGGCGGTCGCTCGCTGCGCTACGGCACGATGCGCGACAACACGCTGTCGATGGATGCCGCGCTCGCCGACGGCACGCTGCTGCATTTCGGCGAGGTGCCGCGCGACCTGACGCGGATCAACGGCTCCGACAGCGGATTGAAGCTATTTCGCGACATGCTCGATCTCGGCGAGCGCGAGGCGCTCGAAATCGCCGACAAATTCCCCAAGGTGCAGCGCCGCGTCGGTGGCTATAACCTCGACGCGCTGGTGCCACGCAACGCGCCGAACAATCTGGCGCATCTGTTGGTTGGCTCGGAAGGCACCCTCGCCTTCACCACGCAGGTCGAGCTGAAGCTGTGGCCGGTGATCCGCAACAAGGCACTCGGCGTCTGCCATTTCGGCAGCTTCTACGAGGCGATGGACGCCGCCCAGCATCTGGTCAAGCTGCTGCCCATTGCCGTGGAGCTGGTCGACCGCACCATGATAGCGCTCGGCCGCGAGATCGCGATGTTCCAGCCGATCATCTCGGCGGCCGTGCGCGGCGATCCGGACGCCATCCTGGTGGTCGAGTTCGCCGAAGAGGACCAAGCCGACAATCTCGCCCGCCTCAGGCAGCTCGGCGAGCTGATGGCCGACCTCGGCTTCGGCTGGGACAAGCCGCAGCGCAAATGGGGCGGCGTGGTCGAGATCGTCGAGCCCGCGCTGCAGACCGGCATCGCCGATTTCCGCGCAGCCGGCCTCAACGTCATGATGTCGATGAAGCAGGAGGGCAAGCCGGTCTCGTTCGTCGAGGACTGCGCGGTGCCGCTGCCGCATCTCGCCGATTACACCGAGCGGCTCAATGCCGTGTTCGCCAGGCACGGCACCCGCGGCACGATGTATGCGCATGCCTCCGAAGGCTGCCTGCATGTGCGCCCGGTGCTCAATCTCAAGCTCGAGGAGGACGTCAAGGCCATGCGCGCCATTGCCGAAGAGGCCTTCGCGATGGTGCGCGAATACAAGGGCTCGCATTCCGGCGAGCACGGCGACGGCCTGGTGCGCTCGGAATTCCACGAAGCGATGTTCGGGCAGCGCATCGTGGCCGATTTCCGCGAGGTCAAGCAGCGCTTCGATCCGACCAACACGCTCAACCCGGGCAAGATCGTCGATCCGCCTGCCATGGACGACCGTTCGCTGTTTCGTTTTTCGCCGGATTATCGCGTCGGCGAATTGAAGACGGTGCTGGACTGGTCGGCCTATCCCGGCGCCGGCGGCGGCTTCCAGGGTGCCGTCGAGATGTGCAACAACAACGGCGCCTGCCGGAAGCTCGAAGGCGGCGTGATGTGCCCGTCGTATCGTGCCACGCGCAATGAGAAGGACGTCACCCGCGGCCGCGCCAATACGTTGCGGCTCGCGATCTCAGGCCAGCTGGGTGCGGACGCGCTCGCCTCCGACGAGATGATGGAGACGCTAAAACTCTGCGTTTCCTGCAAGGCGTGCCGCCATGAATGCCCGACCGGCGTCGACATGGCCAAGATGAAGATCGAGGTGCTGGCGGCGCGCGCGGCGACCCATGGTCTAACGCTGCGCGACCGGCTGGTCGGCTATCTGCCGCGCTACGTCGATCTCGCCTCGCGCTTTGCGCCGATCGCGAACTGGCGCAACCGCAGCCCACTGTTGCGCAGCCTGTTCGAGAGGCTCGCCGGGATCAGCGCCAAGCGCGCGCTGCCGGCGTTTCGCCGCGACACCTTCCGGCCGGACGCCGAGGTGCTGGGTCCAGCCGACGGCCGCGAAGTGGTGCTGTTCGCCGATACGTTCAACCGCGGCTATGAGCGGGAAAATCTCGACGCCGCGATCGAAGTGCTTGTCGCCGGCGGCTATCGCGTGCATCTGCCGAGGCCATCGGACGGCGGGCGGCCGCCGTGCTGCGGGCGAACGTTCCTGTCGGCCGGACTGGTTGAGCAGGCTCGCGCCGAGCTTGACCGGCTGGTTGCGACCTATGTCCCGTTCGCGGCCCGCGGCGTGCCGATCATTGGTCTCGAGCCAAGCTGCCTGCTGACCCTGCGCGACGAGCTGCTGTCGCTGCGTTCGGATGAGGCCGCCAAGACCGTCAGCGCGCACGCGCTGCTGTTCGAGGAATTTCTGGTGCGCGAGGCCGAGGCCGGGCGGCTCGCTTTGCCGCTCGGCGCGGTCGCAGGCAAGGCCGTGGTGCACGGTCATTGCCACCAAAAATCCTTCGGCGCGTTCAAGCCGGTGGAGAAGGTGCTGCGCCTGGTACCGGGCCTCGACGTCAAGACCATCGAGTCGAGCTGCTGCGGCATGGCCGGCGCGTTCGGCTACGGCGCAGACACCTATCAGGCCTCGATCGAGATGGCCGAGCTGTCGCTACTGCCAACGGTTCGCAGCGCCGATCCGGACACCCTGATCGTGGCCGACGGCACCTCATGTCGGCACCAGATCAAGGACGGCAGCGGGCGCACGCCGCTGCATGTCGCCAGCGTATTGGCGATGAGCCTGAAACGTGCGAAATCGCAATCCGATCAATCATTGCCGACAAAGGAAAAGGCCCATGGCTGAGCTCACTCTCGAAACTGCCCGCAAGATTCTGGATGCCGCGCTGGCCAAGGGGGTCGAGAAGAAGTTCAAGCCGCTGGTCGTCACCATCCTCGACGCGCGCGGCGCGGTGAAGGTGACGGCGGCACAGGACGGCACCAGCCTGATGCGAGCCGAGATCGCCCATGGCAAGGCCTATGGCGCGCTGGCGCTCGGGATGGGATCGCGGGCGCTGTTTCAGCGCGCCCAGGAGCAGGCCTATTTCGTCGACGCCGTGAACACGTTGGCGCAGGGCCGGATGGTCCCGGTCCCCGGCGGCGTGCTGATCATGGACGGCTCTTCCCTGCTCGGCGCCGTCGGCGTCAGCGGCGACACCTCGGACAACGACGAGATCTGCGCCGTGGCCGGCATCGAAGCTGCCGGCCTGAAGGCCAACATCGGATGACAACAACTGTTTGGTCTTCGCCGCTCTCGCCGCTTGGTTCAAACAAGTACAGCTTCAATTACAGGACGATGACCGACCGGATCGTCAATCCGGTTCCACGGGAGAAGTCCTCCCTGCCGCCGGGAACTCTCCGCGCGCCAATGACCTATCCACAGGGGCTGCGATGCCGGGCCCAATCCGATCGGATAGACTTGCGAGCTACCAAACAAGCTCAATCTTCTCAGACGGCCCAATATGACCGTTCAACCGACTCTTGCCGAGATCGCCGGCATGCTGGAGCAGTCACCCGATTACCGGGTGCTGCGGCGGCTGGTTCCCCGCTCCGAATTTGCTCCAAGCGACGGGCAATCGACCAAGATCGCAATCCTGCTCGATGTCGAAACCACCGGACTAGATACGGCCAAAGACGAGATCATCGAGCTCGGGATGGTCAAGTTCACCTATCTTTCCGACGGAAGGATCGGCCGGGTCATCGATACTTTCAGTTGCTTCAATCAGCCGTCGATCGCAATTCCCATCGAGATCACGGCGCTGACCGGTATCACCGACGAGATGGTCAAGGACCACGGCCTCGATAAGGAGCGCATCAGCGCCTTCGTCTCCGATGCGGTCGTGGTCATCGCCCATAATGCCGGCTTCGACCGCAAGTTCATGGAGCGCTATGCACCCCTGTTCACGCACAAGGCCTGGGCCTGCTCGGTGAGCGAGGTCGAATGGCGCGGCCTTGGCTTCGAGGGATCGCGCCTGTCCTATCTCCTGATGAAAGCCGGGCTGTTTCACGAGGCGCACCGGGCGGTCGACGATTGCCTGGCGCTGCTCGAAATCCTCGCCATGACCCTGCCCCAGCTCGATCGCACCGTGCTCTCCGTGCTGCTCGAGCGAGCCCGCCGTAAGACGATCCGGATCTGGGCTGAGCAGTCGCCGTTCGAGCTCAAGGACGAGCTCAAGCGCCGCGGCTATCGCTGGAGCGACGGCGCCGATGGCCGGCCGCGGTCCTGGTACATTGACGTCGATGAGCCCAATCAGACAGCCGAGATCGAATATCTGCAGAGCACGATCTATCAAAGGGAAATTGAGGTGCGGATCCAGACACTCACCGCATTCGACCGCTTTTCGGCGAGGGCATAGGGCGCTTTCGAGCTCAAAGAAAACGCTCCAGCCCGAACGTTGACCATGTGGGAGTTATCAGGCGAAGCGCTATCGGATGCCCTTCCAGGGGCCGCCGTCGCCTTGGGTGGCAGCAACGGCTTCGGTCGATGTCCGGCGCGCAACGGGCTTCGCTGCTGGAGGGCGTGCCGGGGTGGCAGGAGCCACCGACTGCGAAAGATCCGTCAGTGCCAACATAAGGCCCCGCAAGCTCGCCATTATCGTGATGGGCTTGCCAACTCGCTCGAACACGATCGTGGCGCGGTCCTCACGTCCCAGCAACGAGATCAAAGCGGCGTCCGCAGGAAACGTTGCGGCACATAGCGCCTGGTCGCAGATCAGCGGCTTGACGACGCGCGTGAAGCCGCCAAAGGAGACCGTGACACCGACCTCCACACTGCTGTCGCGTGGCAGCATGATCAGCGCCATCGATCGTCCATCCTTGGTGAGCGCGATACGCCAGTTCAATCGCGCGGCATCACCGTGCGAGATCGTTTCCAGATAACAGATGCGCCGCGCGTTGCGGACCTCATCGCAAACCTGGATCCAATCGAGGAAAGGCCTGATCGTGCGGGTGTAGTCGCCCGCCGCGGCCGATTTTCCTGGCGCGAAGACGCTCGCCCACTCGAATCCAAGCGAAGTTGCCTTTGTCGGCTCGGATACAATGCTGGCAGGGGCCGCTCCAGTCAGGCTCGAAGGCCGGGGTGCAGGGTCGGACGCGATCGCCGCCGACAAGCCGGCCAAGGCCAATGGCAAGAGCCAAGCAGCAACACGAGGCAAGCGTGATCTGGGCATGGCTTGTTTCCGGATTGATGGCGGCGGATTCAAGCGACAATGGCGCTGCGCGGAGGAAGTCAGAATCTGACGCCGATTGAACCGGAGGCTCCAACGTCGCCCGTGTCCGACGTGTAGGACACACTTGCCTTGAGGCGCACCGCATCGCTCGCGCGGTAGGCAAGGCCTCCCGCCAACGAGACCGAGTGCCGGAACGTGCCGACCGCGATTGCTACGGAGCGGTCGCCTTTGGCCTCATCCGAGAAGGCGAGTCCCGCCGCCGCCATCGCTGCCGAACCAGCCGCTCGCGCGCGCCGGTCCACCGCCGCCACCTTTCGATCTGTATACATCCGGTCTTCAATGCCCAGCGCGGCGAGACCATCATTCAGTTGCTTCAGGTTGGTCGCATCGTTCGCCGCAGTACCCGCGGCCACATTGTGCAGCGCTACAGCGCCGGGAGAGCCGCCCTGCAGAGTTACCGAATTCAGGCGATGACCGTCTGCTGCGACGTCATATCGAATGCTGTTCACAGACGCAGCATTCAAGGCAGAGGCGACGTCATGATAGGTGCTCCCGAGGATCGTATACGAGGGCTGCGACACGGTTCCGTCGGAATTGACGTGCGAGCCCCCGCCAAGCCAGGTCGCGACCGAATCGGCCGACCGGTACAGCTGCTGCCCCGTGAGCGCATCAGACGATTGCGCTGAGACGATGCCATTTGTGATGCCCGTCAAGGTCCGACGGCCGTCGCTGCCGGTCAGATCGACGAGCTTGCCACCCGTCTTGGCAGCTATGGTCACGGCCGCTGTTGGGTCCCTCTGCCGGACCAGCCCGACCGCGCCGCTTCCGATGTCGTTGATCATGGAGGAGCTCATCGTGGCAATCTGCTGCTCGATCGCTTCGAGCGCGCCGCCGACATTGGTGGAGGGCATTCCATTCACGAGTGTCGAAAAGTGAGTAACCTGCCCGGTCGTGGGGTCAAAGATGGCCCCTCCTCCGAAGGTCGAAGCTGTCGATCTGCCGAGATTATCATTATTGGACATGACAATGTCCTTCGGGCTTGGAGGTTGGATCACCGGCTGCGGCGTCGACACCGGCTGCGGGGCCGGGATCGATTGTGCAGTCGCGGGTGGGGCCGGCACCGGCACCGGCTTCTGTTCGGCGCAGTCCAGTTCGCCGCCCATCGCCTTCCACTGCTGCCTGAGCTGGTCTGTGCAGCCGCCGGGCGGCCGAAATTTCTGCACTACCGGTGTTACCACGCCGTGTTGGACCTGCGCCATTGCCGCTGCAGAAAGCCAAATAGCCACCCCCGACAGGAACAGGGCGGATCCCAATACCGGTCTCAACATGTCACGATCTCCTTTCGCGTGAAGAATTACAAATGCGGCTGAGCTCGGCGCACATGGCCGCGAAGTCACGTCGCCGAGCGCTCGCGCTCTACAGCGCGGCGCGGCCTTGACCGCTCATGTGATGGGCAGTTCGCCAAGCAGCTCGTGCGCCATAAGCAACTGCGAAACGTTTGGGGTTATCCGTCGAACCGCAGCGCATTTGAACGATCCGGCGATCGACCATTCGGTTTGAGCGTCGCCTCGACGATTGACGCGTGCGCGATTGAGAGAAATCGCAGGATTGAGCGCGGGACACATCGTCCGCGCGCCGCGCGAGATCGCTTCCAAGCTAAGTGAATAGAACTCATCGCCATCCTCACTGAAAAGGGCAAGGAATGCCCTTCGATGGGGATGATTAGAGAGAGCAGAATTTTACTGATTGCAACGAGACGCCGATGTCGGTCGTAGATTGGCGTAGAAAGAGAAGCGATTGGCAGGCCGGTCGATTCAATATCGGCAATACCGCTTTTAGGCCGAGCATTGGCCGTCCGAACTCAAGAGCAAACGTAAGCACCCCTCGAGGACCTCGTATCAGTCATCGTCGGACGCCGCATGCCGTAGGTTTGCTCAAGCTGATAGTTATAGCTCAGCACCAATCTCCTCGGCGCGAGCGAGCGGGTCGACGACGACTTCATGCACGGTCCCGATTTCGTGGGCACACGGTCCCGTCACGGTCAACCTCAGAAGAATCATCTCGACCGCCTCGGCCTCACCAATGATCCCGGGCAAGCGTTTCGTGCCGCTCGCCGCAATGGCTTTGCATCCGGTACGATACGCGGATCGGCCGAGCAAATGCTCGTCGACCACTTTGATGATTTCGCAGCGCTCGGCTTTCAGTGCCGCCGCCATCGCAACGGCCGCGGTGTCGCTGCCGCCCCGACCGAGCGTGGTGATTCCCTGATCGCCGGGTTAACACTCAGCGCGCTCTTTGCGTCGGCCCGGAATCTTAAGGGAATGTCGCTGCTTGCATGCTCGTGGCCGCATTCTGACCGGCGCGGTAGATGCGGCCCTGTCTGTTGGCCAGCATCTCCGCAAACGTCCGCCCACTGAGGTTCGCCTCACCCATGATTCCTCTTCGGGATCCGTCCCTTCCCCTAACCACCTTTCGGGCATTAACGCCCACGGCTAGCAAGATGATAGGCTGAACGCCCGCATGTGCAGCCACACGGATTTCGGCACCGGTTCCGTCGACGGAAAATCGTTACAGCCGAATTAGCTCAGTGGCAGAAATTCGCGGAGCGGCTGCGGGTCACCGCACGCGCCCCAGCCAATCCGGGTCTACCAGAACCGGCCCCTCGACACCAGCGCTCCGACGCATCGCGGCCAGCGCCTCGTCGCAACGATGCAAGAAGCCTGCAAGCGCCATGCTGCTCCCCAGCGGATGCGGAGCCGCGATGCGCTCAAGTGGCCATCCGGCACGCCGCAAGATACGCTCCAGCCTGGTGTCCGTGACGGTTACAATAGCCTCGGCATTCGCGATTTGCAGGTACTCGATCATCGCGGCGAACAGCATGAGGGTCGCACGATTGAGACCGTTCCGCGCAAGCTCGCCCGCCTGATTGGCGTCAATGCAATACCGAGAGCTCTCGAGCACCTTCTCGTTGCGCGGCGCCGGCCGACCACCGAGCAGATCAGGAAACGTGTCTGCGAGCATTGTCGGGCCGGTGGTCGGAAGCAGCCGAACACTTCCCACAACGTTACGCTCTTCCGATATGCACAGCAGATAGACGGGCTTGAGCACATCGTAAATATCGAGCTCAAACTCGCCTGACACGGAGACATTCCAATCAAGGCGATCTTTGAACACACGCCGACGCAACCGGAACATCGCCTTCAGAAGATCGAGATGCTGGCCAAACCGGGAACAACTTAGCGCAATAACGTACATGGGTGACCTCCTGCTTGACGGGAGCGGTCACCAAATCAAAGCGTCGCAGCGGCTTCGCCTGTCGAATTTTGCGGGTCGAGGCCATGGAAATGACGTCGCGGCGAACCGGAGCATGGGTGCAACGGCCAGCAAACATGGGTCCTGACTGCGAACAGGTACATCAATAACCTCGGTCACCACCGAGCGGTGGTAGCCGGCGAGCTCGATCAGGGCAACAGGCCCCGGCGCAGCGCTTCCGCCACGCATTGCGCGATCGATGCTGCGTCAAGTTTGCGGCGCGCGTTTTCGAGATGGAAGACCACGGTGCGCGGCGCCGTCCCGACCAGCAACGCTATGTCGGCGACGGTCTTTCCCCGCGACGCCCATGCGAGACACTGCCGCTCGCGCAGCGTCAAAACCGTCTTGATGAGCGGTGCCTCGGCGCCAACAGTGAGCTTCGCCGTCACGTGGGTATCGAAATAGAGCCCAACGAGCTGAATGACGTCCCGGACTTCCGCAATCAATTGCTCGCTTTGGGCAGCCGATTCGCCGGTTGCGAGCGTAAATGCGGCCATTCGTCCGAAGCCGCCTCTGATCGGCACCGTGACGCCAGAGTTGATGCCAAACGTCATGGCTTCATCGAAGAACCGGCGCTGCTCGGGCGTACCCATTGCCTGCGGGCTCCCGCCTCCCCAGTTAAAGACATCATGCTCGCGGCGCGCCCGCCGCACCACCGGATCCAGATCCTGATAACGAAGATCGAAATACCGCCCGGTCCAGGATTTCGGATAAGAGGAGATCAGCGTCGGTACATTGTCGGTCAAGCGCAGATAGGCGAACCATTCGAAACCCAACCGCTCCGTGATCCGCCTCGCGACACACTCGAAGTCGGCCGCGCCATTGGCCATCTGGATGGCGTCGACGAACTCCTGAAACCAATGCTCTATCCGCCTCATGGTTTGCGGCTCGTATGTGGCGCAGAGTTGACCGCGCAGTGTGGACCCGTACCGACAAGGGCCGCGCGGCCGAGCGCCGTTCCTGCAGGATTGCGTGGGCACCGCCTGCAACCTGCAACGGCGCCGCGCGCGCCAGCTTCGCGGGGCTCGATAAGCGTCCAAAGCCATGGGCCCAAGCCGGCAATACCGCAACCGGCAGAGTTGGACGCCCGCTTCAGCGGAGCTGCATCATGCCCAGTAAAGACAGCAAGCGGTTGCTTCATCCGTCAATCATGGGAGCTTCATAGAAATTGACCGACGGGCAGATCGAGGTCGATGGTCGCATTCGTGAAAATCGACCCTAGACCGCGGGCCTTCGTCGAAAGGAGCCGCATGAGGACAACTTTTTTCAAGGTCGCGCTGGAGAGTGCTTCCTCATCCCGGCTACCAATCAACACGACATCCGGAACGACGGGCCAGGCGCCCGCCCGTTCGTAGAACTGCGCCAATGGTGGATCGCATGTGAAGAGGCCGATATCTGCACTGCTTCGCTCAATACATCGGGTTGCTGCAGCAACGGTGCGCAAACCCAGATGTCGCCCCCGATAGGCGGGGTCTGTCATCACGTGGCTCAAGCCGGTGATGCTGAATGTGTGCACACCATGCCGGATTGTCTTGCTGACCACGGCCGCATAGCTGATGACCCTGCCGTCGTCCGCGCAGATGTAGAACGAGAGTGCATCGAGAGCCGGATCGTGAAGAGGCGCTGGATCTGCGTCCTGCTCCGGTTCCGCGTAGACGCGACACTGCAGCAAGTCAAATTCCTTCCGCAGCGCGCGAGAAGCTCGATTGTAGGCGATCACCTCGACAGCCATCGTCGGATTCGGGGCGAACGTCGCTTGCCCGGCTCCACCGCTTGAGTCAGTTCGACGATCACCTTTGGTCACAGACGCTTGTGGCGCCGATTCGGACGGCTTGTGTGGCACGGTCTTCCTCCTTCCATCTCTCGAGCGGTGGCGTTCCAGGCGTCAGAACGCGCACGTCTCTCCGGACTTCGACTACACGACAGCGATCGCCGGGTTGAGCGACCAACTCTTTTATACGAACACCCGGTTCGCCACGGCGTTCTTCCTGATGAAATCCCAGTCGTAGGACACGCCGAGGCCCGGTCCGGTCGGTACCGGCACGCATCCGTCCTGGCCCACGCAATCGAGCTGATCGCTATAGCCGCAGGTAAAGACCGGAGCGATCACGTTGGGGCATTCCGGTCCGACGAGGGCGAGCTCATAATAGTTGCTGTTGCGCATCGCCGACATCAGGTGGCGGTGTGCTGGGCCACATGCATGTATTTCGACATCGAGGCCAAACGCTTCGCCGAGACGGGCTACGCGCAGCGCCCCCGTGATCCCGTGATCGTACTCCGGATCGACACGCAGAAAGTCCGTCCCTCCCGCAACGATGAAGTCTGCCTTGGGTTCGATACCTCTCACATATTCCGTGAGGAGTAGCGGCGTTGTCAGCATCTCGCGCAACTTCCTATGAACGAAGGCGGATTTCCCGTTGTCCCGGAACGGATCTTCGTACCAGAAGTAGCTGGCTTCATCGCAGGCCCTGCCGACATAGAGCGCGTCAGAGAATGTACGCAACTGGTTGGCCGGATCGAGCATCAGGACCATGTGGTCACCGACCACCTTCGCTACGTGCAGGACGTTCTCAGCCTCCCGGCGTGCATCGCCATCATTCCAGCCGTGGATCTTGTAGGCGCGAAAGCCAAGCGCATAGCACTGTTCGGCGAATGCCGCGTAGGCTTCCTTGCAATCAAGGCCACCTTCCGCATCACCCAGATAGGTCGAGGCATATACCGGAAGGCGGTGACGATAGCCGCCGATGAGTTCGGAGACCGATACACCGTATTTCTTGCCAGCGAGATCCCACAGGCAGATGTCGAGCGGTCCATGTCCCATGCCCGACCATTGCCGTATCTCTCGTTTGAGATCGTCGAACAGCGCTTCCCGTTGCAGCGCGTCGCGGCTGAGCAGAAATGGAGCGAGCATCTCCATCTCGCCCCGCGTGGCAGGGCTGGCACACCAGTTGGTAACATACTCGCCGCGCAGCCCATCCTTCGTCTCGATGGCAATGGCGTTCTTCACGACCTGTAACGTCGCGCCGCGTTTGAAGCCAACGTGCAGACCGAAACCGGTGCGCTGCAGATTGCGGACGTCAAACACGAAGTCGATGATCTCAACCTTGCATATCTTGCTCATATGCCATGATCCTCCTACGGAAATAACGTAAACCGCGCGAATACATCGTCGGCCTCAGATCGGGACTTTCAGTCGGTCAATGGTCAACAGGAGCGCGAAACCTTCCAGCCCCGGAGGTGCGATCAAGAATGTCCGTCCTCTCCGCATGCTACTGCCCCGCTGACACGAGTCAGGCGCTGCCGCGCTCATGGGACCGCGACCGAATGACGAGGATCGATACGACGCTGATGGCACAAGCCGACATCAGATAGACGACCACCCATGTTGGCTTGCCACCGCCCGCATCCACCAGCGCCGAAGCGATGAATGGTGTCGGCCCTGCAATCAGCAGCGCGCTCATTTCGCGCGCCAATGCAATGCCAGAGAAGCGACATCGCGTCGGGAACAGATTTGCGAGAAATGCGCCTTGCGCGCTCGCAAGCCCGCCAAAGCCGATACCGAAAGCGATGCTCAGCGCCAGGGACGCAAGGACCAGGCTCTTCGAATCGAGCATCGCGAACATCGGAAAGGCAAACAACAGGATGAAGATCGCGCCAAAGAGATAGACGCGCGCGTGACCCACCCGGTCAGCCAGCGCGCCCATCGGCGGCGTCAGCACGATGCCCGTCGAAGTCGCAATGATGACGGCGGTCAATGCGTCAGTCCGAGCCATACCGAGAGTATTCGTCATATAGCTCAGGCTGAATGTGTTCAGGATGTAGACGTTCGCATTGTGCCCCGTAAGCGTGAGGAAGCCGCATACGACTTCACGCGGACTGTTGCGAAAGAGCTCAACAATTGGCGCTCGCGCCTCCTCTCGTTGAGCTACGGCCCGCTCCATTGCTTCGACATATTCCGACGTCTCATCAAGTCTTTTGCGAATATAGAGCGCTATGCCGAGCAGCAAAGCCGAGACGAGGAAGGGAATTCGCCACGCCCAGGCGAACAAGACGTCTTCCGGAAGATAGGCGACAAAGAGAAAGAGCAGCGTGGCGAGCATGATGCCAGCGACGGCCGCGGCCTGCAGGTAGGCCGTGAAATATGCCTTCCGAGAGGAAGGGACATATTCAGCCACAAGCGTGACGGCGCCCGCATATTCTGCGCCGGCACCGAACCCCTGGAGAAGGCGGCAGATGATGAGGAGAACGGGTGCGAGAATCCCGACCTGGGCATAGGTCGGCAGCAGGCCCATGGCGACTGTGGACACTCCCATCAGCGAGATCGTGAAAATGAGAGCAGGTTTGCGACCAAAGCGATCACCGAAATGCGAAATCAGAATTCCGCCGAGCGGCCGGCTGAAAAAGCCGACGGCAAATGTCGCAAACGCCGCCAGGATTCCTGCAGAGGTGGAAAACTGCGGAAAGAAAAGCCGGTTTATGACCAAACCCGACGCCGCGCCGTAGAGTGCATAGTCGAACCACTCAATGATCGTACCGATCGTCGCCGCAATGATCGCGCGCTGGATCTTGGCACGTTCGGCGGGTGCATGATCGGCTGCGAGAGAAAAGGTCAAGAACGGCTCCTCCTCGTCTGTCCTGTCGTTATGGCCAGCCTGCGCCCCTGACAGGATGAGCGCCGTGGTTCTTTTGAGCAGAGCAGAGCTGGAACTTTCGTCATGGTGTCAGCCCGGCGGCTTTTCCTCCGACAGAACCGAGTCCTCCCGCACGCGCTCGGCGGCGCCGGCGTTAATTGCCTCGAGGATGGCGAACTGCTGCGCGTACAAACGTTGGCGTCCCGCTCGAGCCGTGACGTATGAAGATGGCCCCACATGCCTCGAAGGCCTTGCGAACCGGTTCATTTGCCGGTGCCTGCCATGCTGCACGTCGAAAAATGCGCTCCTTGGACTGTAGACCCGGTCGAAGAGAACAAGGCGTTCGACCTTTCGCTTGGAAGTCAGCAACATGACATCTCCCTCAATTTCGTGCGTCGTGGATCGTCCACGAGTCAATTCCGCGCACCCAGATCGCCACCCCAAAGACCTGCCGGCCTGTTTCTTTCTGCGCCCGGCGTAAATGGCTGCGCACCGTGGGTCAGCCCCCTATCTGCATTCCTTGCGCTCGAGCCCAAATCAGATCCGCCGGTCCGACCGAAAAGCAAGCAGGTCCATCAACGAGCGAACCTTCGCGACGGTTCGGACTGAACGCAGTTGATCGAACAAAGCCGGCAGTCGATTGCCCGGCAAGACGGGACGACAGCAGTCGGCTATCTTGTCTGCACGCTCCGCATCGGTGAATGGATCCTGGAGTAGTCCCCGCGCATAAGCACGCTCTGTCCGCAACACCCGTCCATCCTTAAGGGTGAGCTTGACGAGATGTGGCAGACGGATGTCCGGATCCTTCGGTTCGTCGTCAAAACGACGCGCCGATATGTGCGTCAGGTCAAGCAGCGCGCGCACCTCCGGCCGCCGAACCGCCTCGTCCGTGAAATCCGATACGCTTACGCGGCCATACAACAGGATCAGCGCGACATTGTAATGCATGGAAAAGCGCGCCTGGAAAGCGTCTTCCGGATTGTCGTATTGCAAGTTGCGGCGATTGCTTGCCCCGATCAAAACCTCAATGCTCCTGACCTCATCTGCATTGAACGGATGCTGGGCCCGAAGATCGAGAATGCAGTCCAGCGTGTTGTGCGCCGATCCGCAACACGCATGTCGCTTCGGCGCGAGGCCGAACTCCTCGATGGCCAGTGGATTGTCGAGAATCCTCAGGGGCATCTCCCATCCCCGCGGATCGGGCCCGCCGTAAAGTGCAAGGAATCCCTGGGGGTGCTCCAGCACGGCCGGATTACCCTGCACCCCGGCGGCGCCGAGCCGGGCAGCCATCACGGCGTGTTGCGCTCCTAGTCCGCATTGAACCGACTTGGCCTGCGTCCCGAATTGCGCCTTGTTGCCGGCCGCCATGCTCGTCGCAAGACTCATCGCATGAAGCGTCGCCTCGCGCGACAGCCCCATAAGGCGCGCACAGGCCCCCGCGGTGCCAATGCAACCGACCGTCGCTGTAGGATGCCAGCCGGCAAAATAATGGGACCGATTGACGCCCCGCCCCAGCGCGGCATGAAGCTCGAGACCGACAATATAAGCGTCAACGAGACTGGCTCCGCTCGCATCGATCTCCTCGGCGACCGCAAGCAGGGCCGGCACCAGAATCGCAGAGGCGTGGGTCAGGCCCGGATAGTAGTTGTCGTCGATTTCGAGCACGTGGGCGGCTGTGCCATTGATCAGGGCGGCCCAGGGCGCGGCCGAACATCGCGATGTCCCGATCACCGTCGATGTGCCGGCGCCGTCCCATCCTAAAAGGCTCCCGATTACGCGTTTGCTAACTGCATCCTGGCTACCTGCAACGATGCACGCGATGGTGTCGGCAATCGCGTGCTCCGCGCGCGAAAGTTCCGTCTCCGTCCAGACTGCATCGCGATCGTGGCACCAGTTCGCGAGTGTCTCCAGCACAGTCATTTGCCAACCTCCGTGATCCGCCGCTGCCAAAGTCTTCGATGGCGCGACCGCTTGCCTACCTGAGCTTGAGAGAGAACGTCACGGCCGCCAGCGCCGCTATGCTGATGGCGGACACGAACACGAGATAGAGGCCGGGCGCGGCGGACGATCCCGTCAAACCAATGAGAGCTGTTGAGATCAGTGGCGCAAAGCCACCAAAAGCCGTCACGCCGACATTGTAGCTGAGGTTGAGCCCGGTCCCACGCGTCGTCACCGGAAAGATGTCGGCCATGATCGAAGGCAGCGGCGCATAATAGACGACCTTGATGATCGCAATTGCGCCGACGATCACCAGCAGCACAGTCACGCTCGGTCGGGCGGCGAGCAGATAGAACAACGGGTAGCTGGCAATGAGATAGAAAGCCGCCGCAACCGTCATCAACCTGATGCGCCCAACGCGGTCTGCGAGATAGCCCGCGATCGGCGTGGCGAAGGTCAGGATGCAACCGGCAAGCAAGGTGGCAACAAAGCCGTCCGATTCCGCAAGCCCGAGCCTGCCGGCCGCATAGGACGGCATATACTTGATGATGAAGGTCGACGCAGTAGAAACGACGATACTGCCGACCGCAATCAACACGAGTGTTTTCTGTGTCCTGAGCAATTCAATGAACGGATTGACTTGCGGACCTTCACGACTTGCGCGGAATTGCTCGAACTCCGGTGTCTCATCCACGGCATGTCGGACGTAAAGCCCGGCCGGCACGATCAGAAGACCGAACAGAAAGGGGATCCGCCAGCCCCAGGCCTGCATCTCGCTGGCCGACAGCGAGACCGTCAGGTAGTAGCCGAACAGCGAGCCAAGGATTGTGCCGAGCCCCTGGCTGGCAAACTGCAGGCTGCCAAACAGCGCGCGCATCCTGCGCGGCGCGTGCTCTGTGAGAAAGGCCGTGGCGCTTCCAAACTCGCCACCAGCGGAGAACCCCTGGATCAGCCGCGCTACGACGACCCCGACCGGCGCCAGAACGCCGACCGCAGCATATGACGGCATCGCTGCCATCATGAGTGTACCGATCGCCATCAAGCTCAGCGACAGCGTCATCGACTTCTTGCGCCCGGCCCGGTCGGCATAGGCTCCGAGGACGACTGCACCGACGGGCCGGATCAGGTAAGTCGCACCGAACGTGCCGAACGCCAGCATGAGCGAGACGTTCGGGTCGCTGGACGGAAAGAACACCCGTCCAATCGTGGCGGCGAACAGGGCATACACGCCGACGTCGAACCACTCGAGCGTGTTGCCGATGAGCGCGGCGACCGGTTCGCGCCATCGAGGCGTCTGCGTGTGGCGCCTGCTCGAGTCCGCAATCGAGGCGGGCCCTTCTGCTTGCGACTGCATGCTTTTCTCCCGACGCAGTGCTCTAGCTGGCACGCTGTCCATCGCCGAGGTCCCAGAAAATGCCAGCCATGACCTGAAGCCCCTCTGCCGCAACCGAGGCCAACAGATGTTCATCGCTCGCGTGCTGGTGACAGCCGGGATGGGAGTGCGGAATCCAGATCGTCGGCAACTCCAGCACATCGACGAAGATGTCATTGGGAAGGGTCCCGCCGAGATTCGGCATCACGGCGATATCCTTGCCGGTCGTGGCCCGCAACGAAGCCTCGGCCCATTTTACCCAGGGCGCGCCTGGATCTCCGCGGGTCGCGGGCGTGCACCGGTGCAACGTGATTTTGACATCCTCGAAACCGTTCCTGTCGAAATGATTGCGCAGCGCTGCCGTTACCTCGCGCCACGGCGTACCCACGACAAAGCGCAGCTGGCATCGGGCGGTTGCGGATGGCGGGATGGCATTGACCGGTTTCTGTGGATCGCCGGCGCTCAACGTGAGCACTTCGAGCGCATTCCAGCCGAGGAGCCGCTCCGCCGCGCTCATTCCCTCTTCGCCCCACCTGGTATCGATAGGCTCGCCAAGGACATCTTCATCGATCCGCAAGCGAATGATCGCCTGACGGATCTGCTCCGGAATCCCCGACGGCTTCAAGCCGTCCAGCTGTATCCGGCCCCGCTGATCCACCATGGTCGCGAGAGCAGCGGCGAGGAGCGTCGCCGGATTCCGCTTCAGACCGCCCCAGTTTCCTGAGTGCAAGCCCGTCTCGCGCAGCGTCACGCTCAAGCTGAACGAGACGCTGCCTCGAGATCCAAGGAAGATCGTCGGTCGATCGTCCGTGAGACGGGGGCCATCGGACGCGATGAACACGTCGGCCGCAAGCGTCCCTTTTTCGGCCCGACAGAGCTCGCGCAATCCCGGAGAGCCGATCTCTTCGCCGGTCTCAAAGAGCCATTTCACATTGCATCCCAGCCGGCCCGCGCGGACATCGAGCACAGACTCCAGGGCCGCCAGATTGATCGAGTGCTGCCCCTTATTGTCCGCCGTCCCCCGCCCGTACCAACGATCACCATCAATCGTCAGACGCCATGGACTGAGACCCGTTCGCCATGCCTCCTCCTTGCCGTGAACCACATCGCCATGGCCATACAGCAGTACTGTCGGCAACAGATCATCCTCGTGTCGTTCTGCGATCAGAAAGGGGGCGCAGGCGTGGAGGGTGTTTTCAACAATTCGGCAGGTGAAGCCCAGCCGTTTCAATGTCGTGGACATTTCCCCGGTCAGATAATCCCGGAGTGCTTCCGCGCCATCGTCAGACTGGCTTTCAGTTCGCAGCCGAACACGACGGTCGATCGCGTCCTGAAGCGCGCCAGACCGAATGGAGTCGACCGCCATATCGACGGCCAGCTTGCGCAACCCCGATGGTGGGAACATCCACCGTCCTCCCGTTATGTTCTGTTCTTCTTTTGCTGACCCGTCACTGACTTTTCCAAAACACTTCGCGCCCGGCCTCATCTTCATCGTCACAGAGTCACACGTCCGACCAAAACGACGGTGCAGGCCGTCTCCCCTGCGGGCACAAGCAAAACCTGAGGCCCATCGGTTGTCGCGATGACGGGGATTTGGCCAAGGTTCGCCTGAACCGTACTCTTGGGGTTCATCTCTCGCGCAAACGCACTGCAGCTGCTGGCAACCGGCGTCACGCGCACGAACTGCCCCTCGCAAGCGCCACCGACCGGCGCAGCAAAGATCACGCCGGCAACGCTCTGGTCCGACGATCGGATGCCGACGAGTGATTGCACGGAATGCGTGTCTGCATTCTCCTTGTTCCACTGAAACAGCGCCGCAAACTCGGACTGTGCAGGGATCACGCCCTGCCCAAGCCCCACATATCCCTTCGCGCAGGTCTTAATTCCGGACCGACTGATATTCTCGTCGAAGGCTGAAGGCTTTGGTGCGCCCTGTGGATCCGAACCCGCCGGCGCAGCCTGAGCAGCTCCCTGCAGGGCAGGCTGAGCCGGCTTTTGTGCAGCAAGCGGAGACTTCGCCAAGGCCGAGCGCGCCTTCGGTCTCTGCATCGCGAGCGGGGTGCTTCCTTGTGCAAGCACCATGGCCACACCACCGGCGAGACTGCAAACAACAACGCCCGCCAACACGGGATAGAAGAATTCGGACCTTGCCATGTCTATGAACGAGCTCCTACCGTGGGATGAGATTGTGTCGGGTGGCGTCCCTGAAGGGCGCCACCATTGGCAGATCCGTCGGATCATCTCGGACATCGTTAGTCATGATGCGGTGGAGAATTGAGCCGCCTCTCATGTCTACGGTCCCATGTTTTGAGAACAGGTGACGCAGGATCGACGATGTGTGCAGACCTTTCCGGACAGTTGGCGCCATTTTTGAACTCATGGATTGACCTCAGCGATCGCGGCCTTGGCCTTGGATTTTGGTGCGGCTCGCGCTGGCCGTGACGGACTTGCCGGGTTTGCGGAGGTCAGGTCGAGCGGACGCTGCGCCGCCGCCATTACCTGCTTAAATCCGTTCATGTCGGCGACAATCGCAGTCGCGTTTCCGGCCAGAGTGAAAGCAAACCCCACGAGCTCGCTGTCGAGCACACCCTGTTGAATGAAGCCGTCAAACGGAATGACCGCTCGACAGGTCGTAACGCAGCTTTCAAAAGGGATGGTGGTGACGAACTTGCCAACCCTGAATGTAAGGCCCGCCATCTGATCGACTGTCTTGGACACATCGATGGCAAGAGCCGGCTTGCCATCATTTGTCAGCCCAATGCGCCACGACAGAGAGACGTCCCCTTCTGTGAGGTTCTGCTCGATTGCACAGACCCGCCTGCGCGTCGAAAGGCGGTTGTCACAGACAAGTGTCCAGGCGCCGAAATAGGAAATGACCCGGACGAGGTCGCCCGCCGCGATACTCTCGTTTGGCTCGGCGACTGTCGCAAGTCGGGTCGTCGCGGCGCCGGAGGTCAAGCTTGTCTGGGCGATCGCCGACGCGCTGACCCATATGGCAGCGACAAGCACGAAACCCAGCCTTGACAACAGGTGGCAAGACTTCGCCAACAAGGGATCTCGCTTAATGTGCCAGCACATGAACAGGCGACCTTCGTGAAAGCAAACTTGATGAATTCTGCCCGAGCGGGGCGGTCCGCCCCGCTCGGCCTTCGAACTAGAACTCGCCCATCAAACCGACCCGCGCGCCGAGATTATCGTTACCGGCCCAGGACACGCCTCCCGTGAACGCGATCGGAATGGCGGTGGCGAAGCGATGTGCAAAGCTCGCTCCGAGCCCAACCTCTCTCTTGAAGAGGGCCGTGTTCGCGGCCCAGGTCGTTTTGCCTGCTGCCGAGGGCATGGGGGAAGACGTCATGGCCATTGCCGCAGCAATGCCTTGCCGTTCTTCCTTTTGGACCCCGCTGATACGATTGTCGAGCATCGCAAATCCGCGCGACATATCATTGCGCAGGCCACCAACCTGGGTGTCGGTGTAGCTGCGGTCTGCCGCCGCGGTCGCGGCCAGCTGATTCAGATTGACCGCATCAGTACCCAAAACAGCGGGCCCGACATTGTGCAGGACGGCAGCACCTCCGCCACGATTGAACGTCAGGCTGGTGTGATTTTGTGTCCCGTCTGGATTGGTATCGTAACTGATCTGACTCGCCCCCAGCGCTTGCAGCTGTCGCACGTTGACGGCATCGGTCGGCGCGACGCCATTCGCCACGTTGGTGATCTTGACCGCCTGGCCATTGCCGGCGCCAACCAGGGTGACGGTGTTGGTTGGATTGCCGTTGCTGTCCGCGACATATTTCACGGACAGCTTGTTCACCGCCGCCACTGCCTGATTGGTCGCATTGAGCTGCGCACCGTTGACGGCATCGGTGGAAGCTGCCGAGACCGCTCCTGCTGCAACATGGGTGAGCTTGCGATCACCGGCCGAGCCCTGGAAATTGACGGCTCCGCCGTCAGTCACGGCTCCGACCGTCAGGTCCGCACCTGGTGCTGCCTGTCGCACAAGGCCCACCGAGCCGTTGTTGATCTGGGTCGCGAGGCTCGCAACGCTCCGATTGGTCTGAAAGAGCTGCCGACCGTTCACCACCTCTGTCGAATTGGCTGACAACGTGCCATCCGCGACATTGATGATCTTGCGTTCCGCCCCCGCGGCACCGAGCGACACAACATTTGCCTGACCGCCATCGGTGGATCCGGCGCCGATCGCCACCGAGTTCGCGCCGGTCACACTTGAAGCGGAGCCAAGTGCCACGCCCTTACTTGCTGCGGCGCCAACATTGGCGCTATCGCCGATGGCGACCGATCCAGCATTGTTGGCGGCTGACGTGTTGCCCAGGGCAACTGAACCCTGGCCGATCGCCCTATTGGCGTTGCCAATGGCCACGGCGCCGTTTGCCTGATTGGCAGCCGTCGCTGAATTCGAGCCATCACTGTTGGCGATACTATTGGCACCCGCCACAAATGCGCCGGTGCCGCTCGCAAAGTTCGGGTCACCCAAAGCGACAGCTCCGTTTCCGAAGGCAGAATTGCCCGCCCCGATCGAAACCGCAGCGCCACCCCCTGCAGTTGCGGAAGTGCCAATGGCGATCGCGTTGGTCGACTGTCCCTGGGCGCCATTGCCGATCGCAATCGACGCCCCACCGGAGGCAACGCTCGCCGGCCCGATTCCGATTGAGTCGGTCCCGGTTGCCTGACTGTCTGCTTTCGTCGAGGCCACGTGAACATATTTGATACCTGCACCACCATTGATGGAGATGTTGATGGCATCGAAAACTGATTGGACGGAGCCAAACGATGATCCGCTATAGGCGAAACCGCCGGTCAATTGGCCGGTGACTGGATTGTAGGAAGTCGTCCCGCCGAGCGCGCTAACGGCACTCGACCCGAGCGTGGTAACCGTCTGGTTGGTTGTGAAAAGCTGCGAGCCATTCACCGCGTCCGCCGACGTGGCCGAAAGCGCTCCTGCTGCCAGATTGGTGATCTTGCGGGGCACAGCACTACCGTGGACCGCGCTGAAGGCCCCCAGCGTCGGATCCCACTGCAGTGCATTCTGGCCAACAGCCGCAATGCTCTGATTGGTCGCGAAGAGCTGCGAGCCATTGACCGCGTCGGTCGAGGTCGCTGACAGGGTGCCAACCGCGACATCGATCAGCTTGCGGTTTCCCGCCGTGCCTTTGAAGTCAACAGCCCCGCCGTCCGTGCCCGCCCCGACCGTTAGATTGTTACCCGGCCCACCTGGCTGCTGGACCAGACCGACGGCCCCGCTGTTGATCTGATTGCTCAAGTTGATGACGTTCTGATTGGTCGTGAAGAGCTGTGATCCGTTGACTGCATCGGTTGCGGACACGGAGAGAGTACCAGCGGCTACATTCGTGATCTTCTGTGGCGTGGTGTTGCCATGGACCGCGCTGAAGGCCCCCAACGCAGGATCCCACTGCAGCGCATTCCGCCCCTGCGTCGCAATGCTAGCCGCGTTGGTGGCGACGTTCTGATTGGTCGCAAAGAGCTGCGAGCCGATGACCGCGTCAGTCGACGTCGCCGACAGGGTGCCGGCCGCGACATTGATGAGCTTGCGATTGACCGCCGTGCCCTTGAAGTCGACCGCCTCGCCGGCCGTGCCCGCACCAACCGTCAGATTGCTGCCTGTCCCACCAGGCTGCTGCACCAGACCGACGGACCCGCTGTTGATCTGATTGCTCAGGCTGGTGAGGTTCTGATTGACGGTGAAGAGCTGCGCGCCGTTGACCGCGTCCGTTGAGGCAGTCGACAACGCCCCCGCCGTCAGGTTGGTGATCCTAACACCGCTTGCCGGGGCACCGGTGCCGCCTGTCGCACCGAGCGTGATGATGCTGCCACCAGCGGAATCGTATTTCACGGCGATCCCGGCTACGTTGCCCACATTGGTGCCCAGCGCTGTGAGCGCCCCACCGACGTTGGTCTGCGTCGTTGATCCCGTGCTCGCACCTGTCGCGCTGATACTGGCAATGGAGTAGCTGGGCGCGGTATAGGCGCCCGTCGCAGTATTATAGGCTGCGCCGCCGCCAAGCGATGTCGCCGTGTTCTGCGCGATCTGGTTCAACTGGCTGACATTGACGGCATCGGTCGCGGTACTTCCCGCAGCGAGCCCTGTGAGCTTGCGGTTCCCGATATTCACCTCGCCGGTCGACGTCTGGGGCGCAGCAATTCCGTATGCGACATATCCCGCCTCTGCCCCCACCGTCGTCGCCGACCCCGCTCCCAACGCGACGCTTCTGGCATGCGTGACGGCCGCGCCGGAACCCAAGGCCACACCTTGGCTAGCCGCATTGCTGACCGCGGCAGAGTCACCGATGGCAACAGATCCGGCATTGTTGGCCTTTGACGTGTTGCCAATCGCAACGGAGCCCTGACCAACCGCCACATTCTGATTTCCGAGAGCGACGGCACCTTGCGCCAGATTGGCCGCCGTCGCCGAATTGGTGCCATCGTTGTTGGCGACGTTGTTGGCGCCCAGGGCAAGCGCGCCGGTGCCGCTGGCGTAGTTCGGGTCGCCAAGGGAGAGCGCACCGTTGCCGAAAGCGCTGTTACCGGCGCCAATCGAGATGGACTGACCACCTCCGGCGGTGCTGCCTCTGCCAATGGCGATCGAGTCGCCGGACAGCCCTTGAGCTCCGTTTCCGACAGCGATCGAGGAATTGCCTGCCGCAATGCTTGCCGGACCGATGGCGACCGCATCGAGACCCGTCGAATTGCTGCTGGCACCGCTGGAGTTGGCCCGGAAATACTTCGTTCCGATCGCGTCGACGTTGCTCAGCGCCGCGCCGACATTGGTCACCGTCCCGGTCGACAGCACATAGCTCGGCGCCGTCAGGCCGCCGGCCCCGTCGATGGCCGCTCCGCCGCCGAGCGCGGCCGCCGTCGACGAATTCGTCGCGAAGAGTTGCGAGCCGTTGACTGCGTCGGTCGACGTCGCCGACAGGGTACCGGCCGCGACATCGATAAGCCTGCGATTCCCCGCCGTGCCCTTGAAGTCGACCGCCCCGCCGTTCGTGTCCGCGCCAACCGTCAGATTGTTGCCCGCCCCGCCAGGCTGCTGCACCAGACCGACGGACCCGTTGTTGATCTGCGTTCCTAGATTGGCAAGGTTCTCATTGGTCGCGTTGAGCTGCGTGCCGTTGACTGCATCAGTGGAGGTCGTCGACAGCGAGCCAGCCGCCACATTGGTGATCTTCTGCGGCGTCGTGCTGCCATGGACAGCGCTGAAGGCCCCCAGTGTGGAGTCCCACTGCAACCCCTTCTGTCCCAGCGTTGCGATATTCGCCGTGTTGGTGGCGACGTTCTGGTTCGTCGTGAACAGCTGCAAACCGTTGATTGCATCGGTCGACGTCGCCGACAGGGTGCCGGGCGTCAAGTTCGTGATCTTGACACCGCCTGCCGGAGCTCCAAGGCCACCCGTCCCACCGAGCGTGACGGTGTTACCACCAGCGGCATCGTATTTCACCGCGATCCCGGCAACATTGCCCACATTGGTGTTCAGTGCCCCCAACGCCACGCCCACGCTGGTCTGCGTCGCTGGTCCCGTGTTCGCACCTGTCGCGCTGATGCTGGCAATGGAGTAGCCCGGCGGGGTATAGGCGCCCGTAGCAGCATTGTAAGCAGCGCCGCCGCCAAGCGACGTGGCCGTGTTCTGTGCGATCTGGTTCAACTGACCGACATTCACGGCATCGGTCGCGGCACTTCCCGCAGCGACCCCGGTGAGCTTTCGGTTGCCGGTGTTCACCTCGCCGGCTGACGTCTGGGGCGCAGCGACTCCATAGGCTATATAGCCAACCTGTGCACCGACGGTCGTGGCCGACCCGGCTCCCAGCGCGACGCTGTTGGCATGCGTGACGGTCGAGCCGGAGCCCAGGGCCACGCCTCGGGTGGCGCCCGCACTGACTTGCGCCGCATCACCGACGGCAACGGAACCAGCGTTGTTGGCCTGCGAGGTGTTGCCGATGGCGACTGCACCTGGGCCAACCGCCACGTTGCTGTTGCCTAGGGCGACCGCGCCGTTGGCCTGGTTGGCGGTCGTTGCCGTTGCCGTGCCATCGCTGTTGGCAATGTTGTTGGCGCCTAGGGCAAGCGCACCCGTGCCACTGGCGTTGTTCGGGTCGCCGATCGCAGTCGCACCATTCCCGAAGGCCTTGTTCCCGGAGCCGATCGAAACCGCTTTCCCTCCATCGGCGCTGGCGTTCCTGCCAATGGCAACGGATTCGTCGGTGACCGCCGTTGCACCGGCACCAATCGCAATGCCGCTTACGCCCGCAGCATTCGCAAGAGTCCCGATCGCAGTGGAATCGACCGCCGAGGCCGCCGCTTGTGTGCCGATTGCAAGCGTACCTGCCTTTGTTGCGTAGGCATTGATGCCAAAAGCCGCAGCCCCCGACCCGGTGGCCACCGCCCCCCAGCCCATCGCCGTGCTGCCAATACCGAGAGCTTGCGACCCGCATCCGGTTGCAAATGAGTTCATGCCATAGGCGACGTTATAAGTGTTCGCGATGCCCGTGGTGGGGTTGCTTGCACCATCTGCACCTGCCCAGGTTACAAAGAAATTTCCAATGGTCTGCGCCCAGGTCCAGTTATTTATGCCAGGCGTCGTTGCGCCAGCGTTGGATGTAGCCCCAAAGCTAATTGGAGCTCCCTGCGCGCCAAGACCATAGATTCCACCCGTATGATTGGGTCCGCTTCCATAGATCTGGGAGGAGCTGAGTGGGGTAAACGATGTTCCACCAGAACCACTGAGCATCCCGCAATCGGTCGCTCCCTCAAACGCAACACCGTTGAATGAAGATCCAACGCGACCATTATTCCACACGCCTCCCGCAACGCCATCCAGTCCTTGTACACCGCCGCCGTTGCTGCCGGTAACACCGGCAAGAGCCGGCTGCACGCCGGTGACGGATGAAAGCACCGTCGCAAACACCATACCCGTCGCAGTGACGCGCCCCAGCCCGAACGACCCGAGTCCGAGTGCCTTCCGGTTGATGCCGAGCACACGATGCGCGCAACGCAAAACCGCAATCAGGCGCTTGCGCAACGACCGGCTGGTGTGACCGCAGCCGAGCCAGCTCTCGACAAAGCCGCGCGACGGCCGAGCGATGACGCGCTTGGCGGTCGGCGGAGCCGACGATGAAACCGGAGAGCAACGATTGAGTTCAGACATGATCTGCCCCTTTGGTAAGAAAGAGGATCGAAGCGGGGTGATGACGAGTGGTCACCCTCTCCATCTGTTACGCCTCACTGGCCAGCGATCGATGCGCCGGCGGCTCTTGTTCATCACAGTTCACGGACTGCATCCACAGGCCTTCGGTGCGGCCCAGTCGCTCCGATGCGGGTCGACAGTTGCTCGGCCCGAAGCCTGAGGCGATCCATGTGCCCGATCGCCTCGATCACTTCGAACAGACCGTTCGTCCAGGGCGCAGCGCCGCTGCAAAGGCGCGCAATGGCCGCCTCGGCACGGCTAGCGCCGATCAAATGCGCAAGCAGGTAGTGTGGCGCCTCGGACGAACGGCCACGATCGTCGCGCCGGTCGACGAGCCCCATCACATAGGCCGTCAACATGACGTCCGACTGCCAGCGTCCGGCCTCGCCTACCTCGGAGAACCGCCCATGAACCAGGCGCTTCAGCCGGTGCAGTCGAGGCGCAAACCGCGCCACCGCTTCCAGGAGCGCGGGCAAGGCCTGGTCATTGGGAACTGGATGCGCCCGCAGATCCATGGCGCGGGAAGATGGCCTGCGCGCGCGCCGGGTGGAGCTGAACCGGAGTTCATACGCAACCGACCCGAGCACCGATAATCCGCATGCGGTCGCCGCAACTGCGGTCGGGGCATCAAACATCACCATCATGCTGCTGGAGAAGACGAGCGTCGTCCCTCCCAGCAGCAACGGCAGGATCGGTCGCGTCTCCGCCAGATCGAGAGTCTTTGGAGAGGCGATACGTCCAAGGGTTCGGCGAAGGAGCTGCGCCTGATCGTTAGCCAAATGCATTCCCTGGCAGAGTGCGCTGAGAGCCGAAGCCGAGGAGCGCGTCGATTCTCGCATGCGTCCTCCTCCCCCGCTAAGCGAACCAGCAGCCAACGCCGCGGGCCAGCAGCGTGCGCGGCAAATCAAGAACCGGCTGCATTAGACCACTGACGAGGTACCCGGAGAGAAGCGCCTGCATGAGGCTCATGACGCTGGAGCCAACTGTCCTGCCCCAGATGCTTCTGAGCCCGATCGAGCTTCCCAGCGCCGACGTACACCGGTCCTCCATCCCGACCACCACGTCCTGATCTGCCGACGCCGGCGCCGCGCAACCCTTGTCATCGTCGGGACAAGCCGATCGCGGCAGCTCGCGAGACGGCTCACCGAACAGATAGCCCTGGAGCCATGTGGCTCCGACCTCCTGAGCAAGATGCGCGTCAGGCAACGTCTCCACCCCTTCGACAACGACGATGCCGCCGAGACGCGCCGCGAAGCGAACCAACTGCAACAGGCGCGATCGCCCGATCCGATCGTTGCGCGCGCGATGTAAGAAGGTGGCGTCAATCTTCACAAAATCCGGCCTCAACGAGGTCAGCGCCTTGCGGCAGCCGTTACCAGCACCGAAATCGTCGACGGCGATCCGGCATCCGACCGAACGCAGTGCGTCGACAAACTCGCGAACTATCATCCTGGGTGGCAACCGCGCCGTCTCGGTGACTTCCACGATCAGGCGCGATGCAACATCCGGATTCTGCCGAAGCCTGGCGATCACAGACACCCAGCCATGGTCGAGAACAGCGCTTCGCGCGGAGATATTGCAGCCTACACAGATCTCCGGCGTAGAGCGCAGCTCGCTGATGACGCGGTTGACGACCCAGTGATCCATTCGACGGATCAGACCTAGCCGTTCCATAGCCAGGATGGACGCGCCGGCCGACTGGGCGGGACCATCGTGGATGCTGACCCGCAGCAGCCGCTCCCGGTAGAGAACACGTTCCGGCTGGCTCGCATGACAAATGGGCTGCCAGGCCAGCGACAAACATCCCTCACGAAGCGCATCGACAGTCGCAACCGCCGCCGCCATGTCGGTCCGATACTGCAAGCTCCAGGCGGCATCTTCTCGCACCGGTTCCACAATTCTACCGGAGGACGCAGCTTTCCCGAACACATCAGGGCGACCCAGATTGGGCGGCAGGACGCGGATTGAAACGGCGGCAAGCACGGCCGCACCGGCAAAACGAATTGGCTCGCCACCAATCGCAGCGGTCGCGCCGTCTGCGAGGCTCGCGACGTTTGCAAAACGCGACGCCCACCTCATCACGATCACAAATCGACCGGCTGCAAGGCGTACAATCCCGGCACTTTCGCCGCAGAAGGACAGAGCACGCCTGTGCAAGACGTCGCTGACCACCGATGCCAGCGATTGATCATAGGCCGCGGCAAGCTTGTCAAAATTATTGATTACGACGAGAAGGAAAACACTGTCCGCCGCGCGATCTTGCGGGCCGTCGCGATTGGCGGCGATCGAACACTCACGCATCCGCGCCCTCCCCTACGGCTCGACGCGGAGCAGGCGCACCATCGGGAGATCTCGCGATGGAGCGTCTCCGATCGCAAGCAACGAGCCGCCGGCCTCCTTGAGGACTTCGCAATGCGACTCCGCCCCGATTGTTCAGCCCCATCTCGTTTCCCGCCTCGCATCTTCAAAAGCAAACGTCGAAGTCAATTTTCGCTGCGCCGGCGGCCTGATGTGGCGCGAGCGTGCCCCTGCGTAGAACCAGCTGTAACAGCAATCGCGATTTGCACCGCTGATCATTTCCGGGTGCGAATTGATCATTTTCGGATGCATCAAACGTCAAACCGGCAGGCAGATGCGCTTCCAAATGGCAACAATGAAGCTCACCGGTCTCCAGGAGGAACGCATCCTGCACCGCGCAGAGAAACCGCTCACGGGCAGCAGAAGCAATCGACGTGGATGTGACACAGCAGAAAGAAAAACCCGCCTGACGGAGCGCGTCAGGCGGGGTGTGTGAGTTTTCGCCATGCTTTGGGGGATGAGGGAGCCCTGATTTCTTCCGATCCGGACCAACCTCAAGAGGCCAGAATATCCGGATGTCGGCACGACGCATTGATCAAATTGGTGCTCTTTCCGATCAATTCAGGTGCAAATTGGCCGACCGGCCGAACCACTCCGCGCGATTCCTAGGGGATGCGTCGCCATCCAAGACGATCGGCCACGCCACGATGGTCATAGTTGTCCGGAACATTTCGTGACAAGTCTCTCTCACCGATAGCGTATGCGGGATTGATGATCATGCGTGGCGAGCGCCGGCCAGCGAGCACTTCGTGCGCGTAGTAGACGTTCCAATAGACTTGCTCGTGAAAACATTGCGCGACTGTGAAACAGAATGCAGAGCCACCTTTGATGTATTCGAAGGCTTCGTTGCCGCCATCAATACCCGTTGCGAAAATGCTGCTCCGACCAAGTGCCCGGATCGCACCTGCAGCGCCGATCGCTCCGCCGTCCCACGCGCTCCAGATCGCATCGATGTCCGGGTGCTCCCTCAGCATTTTCTCGACCACCTGTTGAGGCGTCGCTGAACCTGTCAGTGAATATGCTGTCTCCGCAATGATCCGAATCTCGGGATAGCCGGAGAGCACGAACCTCATTCCATCCGACCGCGCGCTCCACGCTTCGTTGGAATAGAGGTGGATTGCAGCGATTTTTCCTTTCCCCTTGAGTCGCTTGCAGATGTAGTCCGCAGAGGCCGCACCCATGCCAAAATGGTTGTGCATGGAGGTGGAATGTACGATCGTCCCTGGAGCTGAACTATCGCACATAAGGGTCGGAATACCTGCTGCCTTGGCTGCTTGAACCGCCTTCGAGATCGTCGCCGGGTCGGTTGGCAGGACGAACAAGGCGTCCGGCCTCGATGCGACAAGTGATGCGATCTGGTCACACTGTCTACCAGGATCCCAGTTCGCGTCGACAATCGTAAGCGTGCCGCCCATTTCCGACACCACATCCTTATAGGCGGCGATGATCCGGCTAAACGAATCCTGACCAGTAAAGGGAACGGAGAGACAGAACGCGAGATCCTTCGTCCCTCTCATGAGCGTCCTTCCAGGCGCTTTCAGCAACTCGGGTATTTCCGGCATCGGGCTCGCTCGAGCCTGCCCTCCGCTGATGGCCGAGGGGGACCCGCCAGAATTGCCCGGAGAATCGCCCCGCTTCTCCGCATTCACGCGATTGACTGCAATCTGATAAAGGGAAAACTTTAGCGACAGGAACGTCTCAACGACATCAACCAGGGAAGGACAAATCTCAATGGAGCGTCCACCCTCCGCCCGCAGCTCGAGATACCCCTCTCGCGCCGCACTCCCGATCAGGCGGCGCACGTGCGCTCTTGACACACCGAACAACTTCGCGACGGTCCCGTAAGGAAATGATATCTTTCGATCGGGCAATGACCGCGTCGCATCATACATCGACCAGAGCCGGAGCAGAATCTCGTACCCCGCCTCTCGCCCGCTGAAGATACGCATTTGCGGTACAGCATCGAGAAGCTGACAATCATCAAAGTACAATTCGATCGCGTTAGCGACGATCGCTTGCGGAAGACCTTTATCACGTTCGAATCGCGACTGAAGGCTGTCATCGCCATTCAGAATGTCCAATGCTTTCAGAAACGCGACAATAAACCTCCGCAATGCGTCACTGGCGAGGTCGGACGGCTCGAGCCTCATCACGCGTCTATCGCCATCGCTACGAACGGGTTGCAAATATCGCGTGTGTTTCAGAAGGCATACGAGCGCAGCAACGCCGTTCTTGCTGCAGAGATCATGCGCTCTGGCGAACTCCTGCAGTCGATGGAGGACAATTCCGCACTGGGGATCGTCCTTGTCCCGCCTATAATGAAGAGCAACCATGTGCCCGCACAGCAGATGGCGCGCTTCTCCCGTCGCGATCTTGTTGAGAAGACGATTGCCTCTGAACGTATCAACGTAATGGCGCGCGAATACCCTAACCGCCTCCCTGAAGCGGGGGTTCCTGCTGGTCTCGGCGGCGGCTGATAACAACTCACCTGACAATCGCGATAGATTGTAGGGAGCGTTGCGATCAGACTGGTCTCCCGACAGCACGTTTGCGTCCTTCCCTATGAAACGACACATCAAAGAGCCTACGGACCCGCAGCCACGAAATGTTCGAGAACGGTACCAGCGATATCAGGGTCCAAAATAAACTCGCCATCTCGCGATCATCGTACTGGTGCGGGCCCTCCGTTCCTCCGCCATGTCAGTCCAGCAGTGAGCAGCTTGCCTTTCGTTCTCTTGCCCCTGTCAACCCACCTCATTTAGGCGTCTTATGGCTTGAGGATTTACCTGCTCTCGTCGGGCGAATTGGGTACGCGGGTATAAGGGCGTCAGCCCAGCAGCTCCCGCTCGGAGATCATCAAATGCTCGCGCATTCGCTCGGCCGCTTCCGCAGCATTTCCAGCGCGAATCGCATCGAGAATGGCGAGATGATGCGCGCGGACGGCCTCGGTATCCTGCTCGTGGTGGATGTAGAGCCTTGACAGGTGAAGATGTACCCGCAGGTCCGCGAATATCTTGGACGCAGGCTCATTTCCGGACCCATCCATAATGGCCTGATGAAAGGCGCCGTCGGCCTGAGAGAAATCGCGATAGCGCCGATAGCGTCGCGACAGCGATGCTGCCCCCATCGCCGCCACGGCATCAGCGAGTTCTTGCAAATTCTCCAAGGGGCGGCGCCGCGCAGTCTCACCCGCGGCCCAGGGCTCAATGACGAGACGGAAGGCGTACAATTGCTTGAAGTACTCGGGCGATGGTACGGGAGCGACCGCAAAGCCGACAAACGGCGTGGACGAAACGAGTCCTTCGGCGGTGAGACGAGCCAACGCCTCACGCAGCGGCGTTGAACTAACGTTGAGCTCTCGCTTCAGAGCATCAATGTTCAGCCGCGCGTCCGGCTCATAGGCACGGTCGAGAATCCGCTCCTTCAGAACCTCGTAGACCTGGTCCAGCAGCACGACCCGCTCAATCTTGCGCCCCAAGGCCGGCAAAGCTCCTAATAATCGTGGATCGTGCATGATTTATCTTATCCTACTGCGTTTGTCAATTTTACGTAAGCGACTGAAATAGCGTGTCTAATAGCGGACAATATCGTGCATGATCCACGATCCGATTAAAGGAGTATTCACCGACCTGAAACTTTTGCGCCAGGGTTCCAGCCTAGTGGTCGAGCTCTATCCCGTGACCCTGCCCTTCAACGTAACGGGCGCGCTGCCAACGCGTCCGGTTCCTACGCTGACGAATCGAGCAAACGTCTGGCGTTCGTAGCGCTCTGAAGAGGTTTAGGGAGCCTGTTGAATCCTACAGGGTGTGCTCACAGTCGAGCCACCATACGCTTCGCGCATCGGCTTCATTGCCAGGGTCCCGGAAATGGATGCGCAGCTCTCAACCAAATCGAACCGCCCCTCCTCGGCGCGCACGATCGAGCTGAAGCAGCTCCGATGTGCCGTGCTTGCATGTTCCTCAGGCAGCCTGCGGAAGGCAGCGGATCTACTTTGTGTTCGGCATTCGGCATTGAGTAGATCCGTGGCCCAACTGGAGCACCTTGTCGGCACTCCCTTGTTCGAGCGATCACCGGCAGGAATTCGGCCTACTCGCGCGGGCCACAATTTCCTGCGTCGTGTTAACACGATCCTGGAGGAAATTGACGCCCTGGTCGAAGCAGCAGGCGATGTTGCGCGTGGCTGCTCCGGCGCCCTTTCCGTTGGCCTATGCACCTCAGTCTCAGGGGGCAATCTGCGTTCGATCTTGAGCGAGTTTGTGCACCGTTTCCAGCGCATCGAGGTGGCCGCAATTGAGCGGTCGCCGACAGAGTTGAACAAAGCACTCAGGAGTGGGGCTGCAGATATCATCATTCTGCCCGGAAGAGCCAGTTCGACGGACCTTGAAGCCCGGGCGCTCTGGCACGAGCGCATTTCAGTCTTGCTGCCGACCGATCATGTTCTGGCGGCGCGCCAAACGATCTGCTGGACAGATTTGCTCGATCAGAGCATTTTGCTTGCAGCGCCTGTGAAAGCAGGCGGTCTGGAGGACATGGTTGAAGCAAAGCTCCTGATGCAGGGGATCACCGAAAATATTCGGCGGCATCACGCAAGCCGGCATCTGATTTATGGCCTCACAAGCATTGGACTTGGCATAAGCTTTGCGCTGGATTCTGATATTGGGGCTATTGGAAATGACGTCGTGAGCCGTGAGTTGCACGACGATCGGGGTCAGATGGAGGTCGGTTTCTGCGCTCATTGGCGTCCTGACAATGGAAATCCAGCTCTGAGACATTTCCTCAATCTCTTGAGGGAGCGCTATCCTTCAGTCTCGCCTCTCGGCGAATGAGCTGAACGCCGCAGCTTTGCAAATTCGCGGTCAGTCGCCATAAACCGTGCCAGCATGGGAGCGATCAGTTTGACTGGATCAACGGGCTGCCCGGACTGACGCGCGAGTGCTTCGGCGTACGCAGTGAGATTTCGATGCACGGACGCAGGAAGTTCGGTACTAAGCTTTACCGGCTTTTCATCGGGAAGCGCTGAAATCTTGAGCCTGGCCATTTGGCGATCACCTTCCATAAGGCTCGAGAACAAGATCACGATTTACGATCACGCGCACGGGAAAGCCTGGCCGGGCGGTCAAAGTCGGCTGAATGTTCAGACTACGCCGAACGACTTGCTGGCCAGCGTGGCTTAGCGAGTCCGCCGCGCCATGCCGCAATGCCTGGATGATCGCACTGTTACTGCCGTTTGTGTCGGAGCCGGCCCCCACCTCCGTGCCGACAGCCAGCAACGTCGAAAGTGCGGCGGCCTTGAACAGCGCGCCCCAATGATTGTCGACCTGATCTTCCAAGCCTGCATAGCCGGCGGTATCCGCACCGGGTTGCCGCTCAAGAACGATGGACCGACCAGTCGGCATGATGAGTCGTGTCCACACAAGCAGGACGCGCGACTGTCCGAAGGTAACCTGGCTATCATAGATCCCGACAAGCTTTGCTCCCTGGGGGATCAGCAGGAAGCGCCCGGTCGGCGTATCAAAGACATTTTCGGTCACCTGTGCCGTGATCTGGCCTGGCAGATCCGAGCGAATACCCGTGATGAGGGCGCCGGGAATGACTGTCCCGGCCTGGACCACGTAGGGTGACGCTGCCCTCGTGACCCGATCCGGGCTCGTGGTGCGGCGATCGACTGGAGCATTGACGAAGGTAAGCTTTCGCTCCTGCTCGTTTCGCGGGCCTGCCTCGTCATTGTTGAATGCTGTCGTCGTCGGTGCGGTGCCGCGGCCGTCTGCCTGTACCGAAGTTGCGGCTGGCTGGATATTGGTTGACGCAAACAGACGGCTGACGCGCGCCGCCTCGGTCTCCTGCTCCCGGCGCTGCTGCTCCTGGTCAGGCACGGCCGCCGCGGTTACTGGCAATTGTCCCTGAGCGGAAAGGATTGGCCTGCCGAGATCGCCGGGGAGAGGCGGGCCGAGTTGCGGCACCTGGCGCTGAACGGCCGAATAATCGCGCGGCAGCGTCCCAAGACCTTCGGCAACGTTGTGGTGCTCGGTGCCATAAGGCTCATCGGATGTTGGGCTAACGGATCTGTTCTTCTGCAGTGCCCACACTGTAGCCCCGCCAATGATGGCCAGCCCGAGCGCACTTGCTGCCGCCAGGACTTTTCGCGAAAGCCGCGTGACGCGCGGGTATTCGGGCCTCAGTCGGAAACCCCTCACCAGTTCATCTGACGTTCGTTCCCCGGCGGATGATGCACCGTCCTGATTCTGGGTCATCATGACGACGGCCTCCCCTCAGTCCGGACAATTCTGACCTTCTGCTGGTGCTCGCCTCCCAAACGCAATTCAGCAGCCGCGAACAGCCGATCGACGATCAACACGTTATTGTAAGCGCGGTAGTTGACGATTTCGGTGTTGCCGTCGGCACCGAGCACAAACAGCGGCGGCATCTCGCCCTGAACGATCCCCCGCGGGAACTCGACATAGACTTTCCGGCCGTCGTCGTAAGCCACAAGGGGACGCCAGGGCGGGCTGTCACCTTCGATGGCGTAGCGAAAGCGGCGTTGCGACGCGTCGGGCAGAACCGGCGTCGGCGGTGCCGATCGCGCCTTGCCTTGCCTGTCTTCCGGATAGTACCAGGCAACCGAGGGCATATAGGGTTTTTCTCGGGAGCGGAGTTCGATCAAATACGTCCGCCGGTCGGTATTGATGACGAGGTTCGTTTCGATCGAGGCGCGCGTCGGTTTGACGAGGACGTGAACACGTCGCGTTTCCCCGCTGCCGCTCTCCGTGTCGCCGACCACCCAGCGCACCGTGTCGCCTGCGGCGATTGGCCCGCTGCCTGTCAGCAGCTCCCCCTCCTCCAGCGCGATGTCGGTAATCTGTCCCGGTGCTGCGTAGACCTGGTAGAGCGCCCCGGGACTAAAGCTGTAAATCTGCGCCGCATTGAAATACCCCGTCCTGCGGGGTTCAACCCGGGCCGCGCTGTTCGCCGTCTCGATTCTGCTGACCGGCTCGGCCTCTTCCTTCGCCCCTGACTTGCCGCCAAGCGCCGGCTTCCAGGATGGCGGACCGTGGAGCGGCCAAGGCCGCTCACTGTTCGGTGCTGGCGCTGCAGGTAAAGGCGGCACATCGGCGTCGTAGGTGATTTCGGGCGGGATGAATGTCGAGCAACCACCCAGCATGCAGCTGAGAATAACTATCACGGAGACGAGACCGCTTGTTTGCAATGCGGCTCTGAAACCGGTTGCCTGAGTATCGACGATTTTCCAGCTCATTGCCCCAGCTCCTTCGACCAGTTGATCGAATTCACGTAGATACCGAGCGGGTTTTTGCGCAGCCGATCGGCATCGTGCGGCGTCCGGATGACCACCGACAGAATGGCGGTCCACCGCTCGGTCGAGGCTAGCGATCCGTTGTCGTAAGCGCGCTGCACCCACGCCACCCGAAAACTGTCCGGTGATGCGCGGATGACGCTTGAGACCTCGATTGAGACCTGCGCCTTGCCGAGCTTCGCGAAGGGATTGTTGCTCCGCGCATATTCGTTGAGTGCCACGGCGCCGCGATCAGTCGTGAAGTCATAGGCGCGGAGCCAATTCTGCCGCAGGACGATTGCGTCGGATGGCAGGCCACGAACGTCCTCGATGAAGCGTGCCAGATGATAGGCGATCTGCGGATCGGTCGGGTCGTACTCCGAATTGGCCGGAGCAACTCTCTGGGCCTGACCGAGTTGATCGACCTCTACGATCCAGGGCGTAATTGTGCCCTGCGTCGACTGCCAGATCAGGCCTCCGCCAAGGCCACACGACAGAATGAGACAGCCAAAGGCCATCATCCTCCAGTTCCTGGCCTGGACGCGCGCCGTCCCGATTCGCTCGTCCCAGACCTGCGCCGCCTTCTGATACGGTGTCACCGGCTCGGGTGTGCGCCCGTAATGAACGGAAGATCGTTTGAACATCACCACTTTCCCCGAAAGAAACAGAATTCAGATTCCGGCCCCCTGCTGAACCGAAGTCGGCGGTCGTTCACCGCCCTCCCTCGGAGACATCGACCGAGCTCCCGGCACCGCCGTGATCGCCGGATCGAACAGCGTGGCTCGCGGCGGATACGCCGTGGCTGATGGTTTGCGCCCGCTTCATGCGCTGTGCCCATGCGGGCGGATGCTCGGTCAAGCCCTGCGATGCCTGAGAGCCGGACTGAGCGCCGCCGCCAGCTGCGCCCGCGACCCGACGCAGCGGACTCGCGGCGGCCGATAGGCCAGCCTCGGCAACGCCGGCCACGCCGCCGCTGCGGTAGGCCGCAGCTGCGCCGCTTGCGATCGCGCTCCCACCGCGCACAGCACCTGCGACCGCTCCCCCGGCAAGCCCGGCTCCGCCCGCGGCGAGGCCCGCTCCAGCGGCAGCGATGCCGCCGGCAGCAAGACCAGTCCCAACCGCAGCGCCGGCTCCGAGTTGCGGCCCGCCAGATACGAGCCCGTTGGCAATACCGGGTCCAAAGATGCCAAGACCCAGGAGCGACAACGCCGCCAGCACCAGCGTCATGGCATCTTCGATGGTCGGCTGCCCGCCGTTGAAGCCGGAGGTGAACTGCGCGAACAGGGTCGAGCCGATGCCGACAATGACGGCCAGTACCAGGACCTTGATGCCTGATGAGACGATATTGCCGAGAACCCGTTCGGCGGCAAACGCGGTCTTGCCGAATAGGCCGAACGGGATCAGCACAAAGCCAGCCAGCGTCGTCAGCTTGAACTCGATCAAGGTGACAAACAGCTGGATTGCCAGAATGAAGAAAGCGAGCAGGACGACCGCCCAGGCGAACAGCAGAACGACGATCTGGACGAAATTCTCGAAGAAGCTGATGTAGCCCATCAGATTCGAGATCGACTCGAGGATCGGCCGGCCCGCATCGAGACCCACCTGCGCAATCTTTCCGGGACGGACGAAATCGCCTGCGGAAAGGCTCGTGCCTGAGACCTTCAGCCCAAGGCCGGCGAAGCTTTCGAAAACGATGCGCGCAAGATTGTTCCAGTTGCCGATCAGATAGGCGAAGACACCGACGAACAGCGTCTTCTTGACCAGCCGCGCGATGACATCGTCCTCCGCGCCCCAGCTCCAGAACAGGGCTGCAATCGTAATGTCGATCGCAGCCAGCGTGGTCGCAAGATATCCGACCTCGCCGCCGACAAGGCCAAAGCCGTTGTCGATATAGCGGGTGAAGGTTTCGAGGAACTGGTCGATAACTCCGGTGCCCGTCATTGATCGCCCTCTCCCGATATCCCGATGGAGGGAAAGGCTTGTGGAATCCGGCCCTGGTCCTTGGGCGCCAATTGCTGTGACGAACCGCCCGGATCCCCACCCGCGCCACGCACCGGCCCGGCCTTTTGACCGAAGAACCGCCGGCGGTTTTCAGCCCAAAGTCTTCGGCAACGCTCAAACTCCGTCGCTTGCTCTGGCGTCACGGTACGGCAACGGGCGAGATCAGGAGAGAAGGCTCCTGTCATCTGCGCATCCGCCTGCGTCTGCGCTGCGTCCTTGTCGGCTCCGCGCAATTGAATCGCACAGGCGGCAGCGACGAGCGTTGCTCCCAGTGCCATGGCGGCCGGAAGCCACTTGGTGACACGGATGCCCATCAGTGAAACATCTGCACATTGGAGGATTGATAACCCTGGCCCGGCGTCAGGAAGCGCCGGAGCTGCTCACGTCCCTGGTCCTGCGCGGCGGCGCGTTGGGCGGACTCCAGAGCCTGGGCCCTGCCCTGCGATGCGATAGTTGCAGTGAGATCGGCAAGCTGCTGTGCCTGAAGCGCAAGGATCTGATTGCCGGCCTGGGTTGCCTGAAGGGCGCCGCTCGCACTCTGGCTTGAGGTCACCAGGGCCGCGCTCTGGATCCGGTTGGTATCGAGATTACCGACGACGCCGGCTTGCACGCGAAGGGCGTCCTGAAGGGCTGCCACCGAGTTCTGCCAACGTCCTTGCGCACCGGCGATCAGCGCAGCATTGGCCTGGCTCCCTGTTGCCGGCGCATAGCTGGTGGCGAAGGCCCGATCGATCTGCTGCACGTCATAGGCGATGCGCTGGGCCTGAGCCAGGAGCTGCTGGGTGCGCTGGATCGATGACTGAAGCTGCTGGAGCGAGGAGTATGGCAAGCTCGCCAGGTTCCTTGTCTGATTGACCAGCATCTGCGCCTCGTTCTGCAACGAGGTGATCTGATTGTTGATCTGCTGCAGCTCGCGCGCAGCGGTCAGAACATTCTGAACGTAGTTGTTGGGATCGAAGACGATCAGTGCCAGCGCTGGCCTGCTGGCCACCAGTGACAAGGCAACGATACTGGCGGCCAGGAACGGGCGACAACGGCTCATTGCGACTTCTCCAGATTCTTGAGGTTGGGAACGAGATCCGCGGCCCAACCCACGCCGCGGTGGTGCAGCCAGGCCAACACAAAATCCTCGCGACCATGCTCGGCGAGCACCCGGTCGATTGCGGCCTGGTCGGACCTGGTGGAGACAGCGGCGAAGGCGAGCGCGACCTCGCCAAGGCCGAGCTCGAACATCCGGTTGCCCCGGCGGGACTGGCAGTAGTAGTCGCGCTTCGGGGTGGCGCGGCTCAAGAGCTCGATCTGCCGATCATTGAGCCCGAAGCGGCGATAGATCGCCGTGATCTGGGGCTCGAGCGCCCGTTCATTTGGCAGCAGCAGGCGCGTCGGGCAGCTCTCGATGATGGCGGGCGCGATTGCCGAGCCGTCGATGTCCGACAGCGACTGGGTGGCGAACACAACGGAGGCATTCTTCTTCCGCAGCGTCTTCAGCCATTCGCGAAGCTGACCGGCGAAATCCGCATCATCCAGCGCAAGCCAGCCTTCATCGACAATGATGAGCGTGGGCCGGCCGTCGAGACGATCACCAATCCGGTGAAAGAGATACGTCAGCACAGCTGGCGCGGCACCGGTGCCGATCAATCCTTCGGTCTCGAATGCCTGGACAGAAGCTTCGCCAGGGCGCTCGAACTCGGCATCGAGCAGGCCGCCATAAGGTCCGCCCAGACAATAGGGTTGCAGGGCGCGCTTGAGAGCCGTCGACTGGAGCAGAACCGACAGGCCCGTCAGCGTCCGCTCCTGGACAGGCGCCGACGCAAGGGACGTCAGCGCCGACCACAGATAGTCCTTCACATCCGGTGTGATCTCGACCTTTTCCCGCGCCAGGATGGCCGCTACCCATTCCGTAGCCCAGGCCCTCTCCGATGAGTCGTCGATCCAGAGCAGCGGCTGCAGGGCGACACGCTCGGCCGCATCATGAGACAGGGCTCCGCCCAGATCGTGCCAGTCGCCGCCCATTGCGATCGCGGCCGCGCGAATGGAGCCGCCGAAATCAAACGCGAACACCCGGGAATTGCGGTAACGGCGAAATTGCAATGCCATCAGTGCCAGCAGCACCGACTTGCCGGCGCCGGTCGGCCCGACCACAAGCGTATGGCCGACGTCCCCGACATGAAGCGAGAACCGGAACGGGGTCGCGCCTTCGGTCTTGCCATGGAGCAGCGGTGGCGCATCGAGGTGATGATCCCTCGCCTCTCCCGCCCATACTGCCGATAGCGGAATCATGTGCGCGAGGTTGAGCGTCGAGACCGGCGGCTGCCGGACGTTGGCGTAGACATGTCCAGGCAGGCTGCCGAGCCACGCTTCGGCCGCATTGACCGTCTCGGTCATGCAGGTGAAATCGCGGCCCTGGATGATCTTTTCGACCAAACGAAGTTTCTCGTCGGCCGCGCGCGGATCGGTGTCCCAGACCGTCACCGACGCCGTGACAAAGGCCTGGCCGATCTGATCTGACCCCAGATCCTGAAGCGCGGCGTCGGCATCCATTGCCTTGTTGTGGGCATCGGTGTCGAGCAGCGATGACGCCTCGTTGGTCATCACCTCGTTCAGGATTGCGGCAATCGATTTCCGTTTGGCGAACCACTGACGCCGGATTCTGGTCAGGAGCCTTGTGGCCTCCAGCCTGTCGAGCATGATGGCCCGGGTCGACCAGCGATACGGGAACGCGAGGCGGTTCAGGTCGTCGAGAATCCCGGGCGTGGTCGCTGTCGGAAATCCAACCACGGTCAGAACGCGCAAGCTGGCTTCCCCCAGCGTCAGCTCGAGACCTGCGGTCAGCGGCTGGTCTGCGAGCAACGCGTCGAGATACATCGGGATTTCGGGCACGCGGACCCGATGCCGATTGGTCGAGATGGTTGAATGGAGGTAGGTCAACGTCCCGGCATCATCGAGCCAGGCGCAGTCCGGCATAAATCCTTCGAGGAGTTGCAGCACCCGGTCGGTGCGATCGACAAAAGCCCGCAGCACCTCGCGCGCGTCAGCTGTTTCGGCGGGATCGCGCCCCTCATACAGAAATCGCTCGGCACGCGCCGCATCCTCTGGCGGGGGCAGATACACGAACGTCAGGAAGTAGCCGGATTCGTAGTGAACGCCCTCCTCCTCGAACTGTGCCCGGCGCTCGGCATCAACCAGCGCGGATGCCACATCCGGAAAGGAGCATGAGGGATAGGCTCCGGCCGCATGGCGCTGCGCCTCGACGAAGACGGCCCAGCCCGAGCCCAGGCGGCGCAAGGCGTTGTTGAGGCGGCCGGCGATAGCCACGAGTTCGGCGGGTACGGCGCTTTCGAGATCCGGCCCGCGGAATCCGGCGGTCCGCTGCAACGAGCCGTCCTTGTTCAGGATGACGCTCTCGCCGACCAGAGCTGCCCAGGGCAGGAAATCGGCAAGACGGGTGCTGGACCGGCGATACTCGGAAAGATTCATCATGGAGCGAGCTCAAACGCAAAGATGTCCGGGAACACGAAGGTGGCGGCGCACGACCTCAACGAAGGCCGGATCGCGTTTGGCGGCCCAGACCGCTGCCAAGTGGCCGATGAACCAGAGGAGAAGGCCGGCAATCCAGAGCCGCAGGCCAAGCCCAACTGCGACGGCAAGCGTTCCATTCACGATCGCAACCGACCGCGGTGCACCGCCCATCAGGATCGGTTCGGTCAGCGAGCGATGCACGGGCGCGACAAAGCCTGCGACGAGTTGATCCATCAGACCACCAGCCCGCCGCCAAAGGAGAAGAACGAGAGGAAGAAGCTCGATGCCGCAAAGGCGATCGACAGCCCGAATACGATCTGGATCATCCTGCGAAAACCGCCGGACGTATCGCCAAAAGCAAGCGTCAGCCCCGTGACGATGATGATGATCACGGCGATGATCTTCGCGACCGGTCCCTCCACCGATTGCAGGATCTGATTAAGCGGCTGCTCCCAGGGCATGTTGGAGCCGACTGCCCAGGCTGGCGCAGTCGCGAACAGGACCGTTGCCGTTACAGCCACCGGGAGCGCACGCGGTGGAAGCGAGATTCGAAAGCTCATATGAGATCTCCTGCTGGTGAGAGGCTGTAGTCGCCGGTTGCTCCGAGCCCGTCGACGCGCGCGAGCTCGGCGAGGCGACGGTCGGCGCCGCGGCCGGAAAGCACGGCAATGATGTTGATGGTCTCGGCAATCAGGGCGCGCGGTACCGTGATGACAGCTTCCTGGATCAGCTGCTCCAGTCGCCGCAGCGCGCCGAGCGCGGTACCGGCGTGAATGGTGCCAATGCCGCCGGGGTGACCAGTGCCCCAGGCCTTGAGTAGGTCGAGCGCTTCGGCGCCGCGGACCTCGCCTATCGGAATGCGATCCGGCCGCAAGCGGAGCGACGACCGCACGAGATCCGAGAGCGAGACCACCCCGTCCTTGGTGCGCAGCGCAACCAAATTCGGCGCCTTGCACTGCAGTTCCCGAGTATCCTCGATCAGCACCACGCGATCGCTGGTCTTGGCGACTTCCGCAAGAAGCGCATTGGTGAGCGTCGTTTTGCCCGTTGAGGTGCCGCCCGCGACCAGGATGTTCCTCCGCGCGGCCACCGCCCGCCGCAGTGCTTCGGCCTGGTCTGAGGTCATGATGCGCGAGGCCGCATAGTCATCGAGTGTAAATACGGCGACTGCAGGTTTGCGAATTGCGAAGGCGGGCGCAGCCACGACAGGCGGCAACAGACCTTCAAACCGTTCTCCAGTTTCAGGCAATTCTGCAGAAATGCGCGGCGATGCGGCGTGGACCTCGCTGCCGACATGGTGCGCCACCAGGCGAATGATGCGCTCGCCATCGGCGGCCGAGAGCTGCTCGCCGGTTTCCGACAGTCCGCTCGCCAGCCGGTCGATCCATAGCCGACCATCCGGGTTCAACATCACCTCGATGACCGCAGTGTCGTCGAGATAGCGCGCGATCGCGGGCCCCAGCGCGCTGCGGAGCATGCGTGCGCCGCGCGAAACCGCCTCCGACTGAAAGGACTGGAATGTCACTGCCACACCCATCTATCGAGGACGGATTAGACCGCGCCCTCAGATGGGGATGGATAGAAGAGCCACCACTCCCTTCGTGCAACAAGGCGCTCGCGACGATCGTAGCGTAGCGTGGAAAAAGAAAACCCTGCGGAAGCCATGAGGTCGATCAGAGACGGGACCATGCACTCCAATCGGCCGGACGCATTGGCGCGGAGACACAACCTGATCGACGTAGGTCGGGCGATCGCGGCAGGCTGCAACCGCGTTGCGCACCACCGGATACCCCTCAGCTTTGCCGGCGCCGAAGCAAGCTCTTGCCCCTGAACTCCCGCAGGCGTCATCGCGAGGATCTTGCGTGCGCCGCGTCAACGCATAGAGAGAGAGAGAGAGAGAGAGAGAGACACACATGACCGAGTCTACGAGAGTTCGCCTCGGTCAGGTAATTGCCCGGCAAAGGCTGCGACGACGCGCCCCGTATTGAAGCGAGAAAGAGCTGGCAAGCCGAAGACTTCAGCGGACGCAAGGCCCGCACATAACCCAAGCCAGGGGCACGGGGCGATCGCCGGCGTCCGGCAGTCGGGGCCGCCATCTGTGGAGCCTGACCATTAACAGCAGAACCCGCCTGACGTGCGCCAGCCGGGGCTATTAGGCCTGAGCAGCACATCAGACGGGACCACCACGTTGGGAACGTGGGGGATGCTAGCGGAGCGAGACTACTTGTTTACGAAAGCGGGCGGTTGATCAAATAAGGGTGCTTACCGATCAAATCAGGACCAAACTGGCTCCCGCCGCCGCGCCTGGCGCTACGTCGGAGATTGGTCGATATTGGGTGCGCGAGTGACGCCGTTTGCGCTCCAGGCAGTTTTCTACGCCAAGCAGACGGTGGTGACACAGCTCGAGTCGAGCCGTCGATGGCGTCATAGCCAGCCCACGGAAGAGAGTTGCGCAAGCGCGCTCTTGCTATCGGTGTTCAGCTTCACATTAGGTCCTGCAAGGTAGCGAACCGTGGCGGGACTCCACCGACGGCGAACGGTAGGTGCCCCACACTGCTCGAACCGCAAGCACAGACGCGCTAAACTCTCCATCGTCCTAATCAGGCATTAAGTTCCAGCCGCCCGCACCACCAGGTGGTTCGACACCCGCGAAAGGAGCTGAGCATGAAGGGCGACAAGACGGCTATCGAATACCTCAATAGAGCGCTGCGTCACGAGCTCACTGCGGTGACCGTATTTTCCCGGTGAAGTCGATGATGTTGACTGGGGTTCACTTCATTGGTCACCTTGACCTCCTCGGAGTCGACCGATGAAATGAACGAACGTTGCCCGGACGGGAGTCTGAGGAGTGGGATCGCCGGTACATCAAAGCGCGAAGACGCCGAGACGGCTGGCACTCGGCCTATTGTTGCTGTTTGCGTTCACGATTCTTGGCTTCAGCGGGCTGTACTTTGTGGGCGATTTGTCGAGATATCAGGAAGCTATCTCAAAAAGTGACGCCTATGTTGCCGTGCGCGACGTGAGCAATCCTGAACAACTGGATCAAGCTCTAAAGCGACATCCCTCGAACGTGATTCTGAAAATGATCGCACTCGCAAACCTGGATGCGATCGAGATGAATGCTGCCGCTCGAAGGCTGTTAACCGGCGCCGAGCAAAAGGAACTCCCGAAAGCAATCGATCCGACTTCCAGCCGCAGTGATCTAGACGCAATTCTTCGCGATCTGAAGGCCGCCGAGGGTCGTATCGCCACCTTTGAGTCCCGCTATATCGCTCTCGCAAAATTCGAGCGCGACAAACTGGAAGACGAGGCCCGCTCACTCCTTGTTGGAAACGACGCAATTCGCAAATTCATGAGCATGATCGATGCGCAGCACACCGAAACAATTGCCGTAGCGGCCGAATTGTCGACCGCATACGCCGAATATTACAAGACCTATGACAAGTGTGTAACGCTCCTGCTGAGGGAATTTGGCATCTACAAAGTGAAAGACGGTCAGTTCGTGTTCCCGTTTCAAATGACTGCAGACAACTACAATCGTGCAGCGGCAGCAATGATCGCTGCCGCAAAACGCATTGCCGAGCCGGACGATGAACTGACCGCCCTGAGGCCCCTCCAGTTGAACAGATGGAAGGCCTTCGTTGAACAATAATTGAGAGGAAGCAGTGGTGCTGTTGCATCGATCAGTAGGATCTACCGACCCAATATCCGTCCCTTTTTCAACGCTTGGCCGTTCGACTGCTTTCTGGGTTGAACGCTTCCAGAGTGGTTTAAGCGTCCGAGGGATCCGTTAAGGATATGACGGCCGCCCAGGCTACTATAATCCTCGTCCCGATTCGAACTTCGTAGCGCCGATCATCAACGAGCACACTAGACCATCCACCTCGGCTAGCGCGTTTGCTCATGAACCCGCTCCGCAGTTTGGGCGGGATCACCGCTGTTCTTGAAGAATCGGTACTCCGAGTTCATCGAAACGAAAGAGCTGAAACGCCCGCTGACCGTTGAAGTCGAGCACTCTCAAATCATCAGTCTCGTGAAGATCGCTCTCAACGGCTTGGAAATGCCCGCCGTAGCGCTCCCTGGCGAGTGGCACGGGAACCTCAAATGCGACGAACTTGCCAATTCCCTTGTGCTTGAGCTTCTCGAGAAGCTCCTGATCGTGTACGGACTCGTGCGACGTGAGAATGAGCAGAGGACCGCTCGCCGTTAGCAGCAAAAGCGCTTTCATCGGACCCTCCTTCGCGGTTGGACTGATTTCATGGATGTCCAGTCCGGATACTCCCAGTATAAGCCGGTTCACCGCTCATAACGATTCCACAGTGGACGTGATCTGCACTGTTTGGACCGTCCTGGGTCCTGAGATGCTCGGTCGCATCGAGGCCGGTGACGCGCGGCCCAGGGCTCGCTATTCCGCCATTCCCTGCCAGCTGGCGCTGACGAGCGATCGAATGATTACGTTCGCTTCAGAGATGGCCGAATACCAACTCCCCACCGCCTCCGAGGTTGTCTAACTGAGCTCGTCTGGAAGTGGCATGCCTGGAATGACGCGATTGGACCATCGCGGAAGCAGGCCCTAGGTGGTGTGGACTCTAAGGATTCCCTTTTAGGCGCAAATCAGATTCAAGGCTGCTTTTGGGGAGGCCGCCTTGGGTGTGATGGACCGTTTGGTATTGAGCGACGCGAC
>NZ_JBUYWT010000042.1:0-68692 GCF_055264925.1 Bradyrhizobium sp. KZN70725 | reverse complement strand
ACTTCGCATTCATAAAGCACACTAGAATCATCAGTTTGCTAGTGTCCTTATCGAATCCGAAGTTCGCTCCGAAGGTGCGGCAAATGATGCGAACTTCGGATTCGGGACACTGGTATGCAGCTTGCACCGCCTTGCAGCAGTCCGTGCGTGAGCGCGCCGCGAAAACCAATGGTCCGGCTGCGATTGAAGCCGGGCCCAGAGGACATCCAAGATGCTGACCATTCCTGACCTGACATTGCTGCTCATGGTGGTTGTTGCGAGCCTTGCCGTTGCGCTGATCTACATGCTGCGCGAGCTCGAGCCGAAGCTTGCGCGGCTGCGACTGCGAGGTGGTCGCGTCTTGCGCGATCGCACCGAATAGGGCGGCAATTCCGTTCGCCGCGGCTTTGGCCGCGGTGACGCTGCGCACCCAGAGTTGTCAGCCGAGCACGCCGTATTTCTTCAGGCGGTCTGCATCTTTCGCGCGGCGAGGGCCGCCTTCGGGATTTCGAGTCGGAGCTTTCCTGCCGGGCGGTCCCGAGCGGGATTCAAGGACCCCAAAAAACAAGGCCGTCGACGTAGTATACCGTCAACGACCTTGCCAGCCCCGGATATTGAAATCGGCTCACGCCATCCGGTCACTCGAAGATGACTCGGATTCGAAGGCCGATATGTGAACCAGTTCACAAAGTCAGGATTAATTCACGGTAACGGGCACTCATGATCGGCCGCCGCCGGCAACCCTCGAGCGCGAAAGTTCCCCGTTAGATGATGATCTTGCTCGGGATTTGGCGCATTTTTATGGCTGGTCACCTGAGTGGGGCGGGGTCTGCGGGGGCGTCAACCGCGCGACCTGTGGCGCTTTCGGTTGGCGCTACGGGTGGCCTTCGAGCGCTTGCGCGGCGCGGGCTCGGCGGCCGGCTCGTTGGCCTGCGCGCTCGCCAGCGACTGGCGCAAACCCTCGACCTGTTCGGTCAGCGCGGCGACCTGGTCGGAGAGCCTCTTGGCATCGGCCGCCTGCAAGGCGAACTGCTTGCGCATGGTCTGCAGCTGGTCCTGCACCTCCTGCAGCTGGTCGATGGATTCCTGCTGGGTCACCTCCATGCCCTTGGTCTTTTCCACCAGGGCCTCGGAGACCTGCGCGGTCCGCGCCTGCAACTGCCGCGCGGCCACCATGCGGTCGGTCTCCGGCACGTTGCCGGTGTAGGCGCGCCACAGTGCGATCGAGCCGATCCCGAACAGCACGAGCACCAGCGCCACGGCGCCGATCGCGATCGGCTGCACGCCAATGAGGCTGCTGGCTTGTGAATTCCGGGGGGCAAGTTCGACCATGCGACCAACAACCGGACATCAATTGAAAGGTTCGAAATAGCACAAACCCCGGCGCGGGCAAAACCGGGGGGTGTGTAGACCCCTGCGGCAGCAGCGAAATTTGTATCATATGTTAGTTTTCGGCCGTGCTGCCCGGCCTGCTCGAGGCATGATCGGCCTCTGGCCGACCCGAACTCAAGCTCCCCGAATTCAGCCCTTGGGCGCGATCAGGCCGACCCGCATGTCCTTCGCCAGATAGACGCAAGCGCCGTCGGCGAGCACCCGGCCGTCGGCGATGCCGAGCACCAGCCGGCCGCGCCTGGCCTGGCGTATGTCGACCTCATAGCGCACCAGCCTGACATCGGGCATGATGTGCCCCCTGAACTTGACCTCGCCGACCCCGAGCGCGCGGCCCTTGCCGGGCGAGCCCGACCAGCCGAGCCAGAAGCCGATGATCTGCCACATGGCGTCGAGGCCGAGGCATCCGGGCATCACGGGGTCGGCGGCAAAGTGACAGGCGAAGAACCAGTGGTCCGGCGCAATCTCGAGTTCGCCGACGACGTGGCCCTTGCCGAACGCGCCGCCGTCCAGGCTGATCTCGGTAATGCGGTCCATCATCAGCATCGGCGGTGCCGGCAGCTGCGCATTGCCCGGGCCGAAATAGCCGCCTTCGCTCGAGCGCAGCAGATCCGGCTTGCTGTAGGACGATTGCGGTGCGTGAAAATCGTGCGGATTGAACAAGATGGCCATCGATGTTCGGGTTTTGGCTGAAGCTTAGTTGCGGCTGCGCCGCGTGGCCCTTGGCCGCGCGGACAGGGGTTTGGCAGGCAAGCCCAGCGCGGCGGCCATGAAGGCCCAGATGTCGCCGGTCAGCCTTGCCGGATCCGGCCGTCTTTCGTTCATGAGCGCGCCGATCAGCGCCTGGCGGATGCCGCCGATCATCAGCGCGATGGTGAGGTGAGGGTCGATGCCGCCGGGCACGATCCCGTCGCGCTGGGCCGCTTCGATCATGCGGGCGCCGGCGTCAAGCTGCCGGCCGGTGAAGGCGGTCTCGACATCGAGCACCTCGGGCGCGCGGCTGAGCGGTCCGATCACGAGGGGCGCAAACGGGTGGTCATAGTGAAAGGCGACATAGGCGCCGATCCGTTCCTTTTCCCGGTCCGCCCAGTCCGTGGCGGACAGCTTGGCACCGCCGAACGCCGCCGCATCAAGTTGTTCATAGAAGCCTTCGACCACGGCGGCGATCAGGCCGGCCTTCGATCCGAAGTGATGGTAGGCGAGCCCGACCGAGACCTGCGCCCGCCTTGCGACGGCCTGCATCTCGAGGTGCCCATGGCCCTCGATGAGCTCGGCCTGCGCTGCCGAGAGCAGCCGTTCTCGTGTCCCCAGGCTCGCCGCGTCCATCGTGGCACCATTTGCTGAATTGAATTGAATTCAATATCGCCGATGCTAGGATGTCAAGCCGCCGACGCGGATGGCAAAGCGAGCCGGTGAAGGAAGGCGATGGCGTTTGCGATCAAGACCGAGATCCGAAATGCGTGGGCGAAGGTGTTCACCTTCACCGCGCAGAAGACCATGTATGGCGGCAAGCACATCGCGGCCGATGACATCGTGTTCGTGTTCGCGAGCGAGAACGAGGGCGGCAACGGCCTGATCGCCCGCGCGATCGTCGCGTCGGCCGACGCGACACCCCGCAAGGTCGGCGTCATCAGGCAGACGCCGCGCGTCAGCATCACGGTCAGACGCACCGCATCCGCGGCGCGGTTGCTCGGGCGCGAGCAACTCAAGCGCTTCAAGGATTGGGGCGACGGCCGGCCCGAGACCGAGCTGAATTTCAAATTCTATCGCCAGGCCACCAACAAGATCGTCGGCATCTCAGACGAGACCGCGGCGTTTCTCGAGCGGTTCTTCTAGTGTCCCGAATCCGAAGTTCGCATCATTTGCCGCACCTTCGGAGCGAACTTCGGATTCGATAAGGAACTAGCAAACTTCGTGAAAGTGGCTGCCGCGAAATCGCACGAACTTCGCATTCAGCACACCAGGCGTCGATCGACGCCGCTCAAAAAAGGTGCGGCCACCCTTTGGGGGAAGGGTGGCCGCGCGCGAACCGGTCTGGGACGGGGAGGGGTGGGGATGTGACCGGATCGCGAACTCGAAATTTCCTGTTCTGCTCAGCGCGAGCTTGCCGTTGCAACTGCAGGGCGGTTGTCACCGAGCGAGACCCACACATTGGGATCGCCCTGCGACTGCCGCTTGACGAAGCGGTAGCCAGTGTCGGTCCAGGCGACGATGCTCTCGTTCTGGTTATCGAGCACGAACTCGCCCTTGTCGGTCTTCACCGTCAGCACCGCGTGGCCTTCGCCCTTCTTGTCGCGGACCACCGTGATCAACAGCGCCTCGCGGGGCCAGCCGGCGTCCATCAGCATCTTGCGCTTCAGGAGCACGTAGTCCTCGCAGTCGCCGTAACCGTCGGATGGCAACGACCATTTCTCGATCACGCCCCAATGATCCATGTCGGTCATCGGCTTGATGGATTCGTTGACCCACTTGTTGACCCGTACGAGGTCCCGCCAAGCGGTCTGCGACAACACGATGTCGCGTGGTTGCGTCGCGCCGCCGCGGCATTCGCCCGGATTGTCGGCACAGAATTCGACCCAGCCGATCGGCGAACGCGCAACGTCGCCCAGGCTGGCGTAGACCACGTCGCCGGCCTTGGCCGACACGCACGTCGCAAACAGAATGGCGGCAACCGCCAAACCTTTCCCCTGTCCCCTGAACCCAAACATCGTGGCCCCCGTTCTTCTTGTTGGGACCACGTTTCGCACAAAGCTTTTGCGCCGCCGCTAAGTACGCAAAGTAGATTTGACGCGAATACTGGTAAAACCTGCGGCGAATTCGAACTGTACTTGAATCGAATTCGCGTAAAATTTGAAACAACTGCAATTGATTCAAATTTTATGCATTAACGCCGCGCGCGCTGCGCCAGCGCGGTTTGTTGCGCCAAACGCTGCGGCCGTTAACCGCCGATTTTCACCGGGCCAAATGCGCCGAAGGCGGCCACCGGTGCACCGGTGGCCGCCTTCGCGGGCAAAAAAAGGGGTCTTGAGCGGTTTTTCGCTTTACCTCGCGGTAACGCTCTCTTCGAGCGTTTCCGCCGATTGCTCGTGGACGAACTCGAGCGCGAAGCCTTCCTCGAGATTTCGCACCACGCGGGACTGTACCCGCCCGAGCATCACGAGCGATTTCAGCGGCGGGCGGTTCTCGGCAGCAATCGCAGCACCGGACAAGGAAAGGTCGATGATGCGGCAGGTCATCCGCGTGCCGTCTTCCTGGGTCAGCAGGGCGATCGGGTTGCGCGGCACGATACGGTCGTGGCGGCGATCCTCGGGCAGATTGAGGATGTCGCGGTTGGCGAGCCAGGTCAGCTGTGCGGCGAGCTTGTCGCGCTTGCGTGCGGTGGCGCCGATCGTCATCGCAAAGCCGTTGTCGATGATGCGGGTGATGCGTCCCTCGACCCGGCCGATATGGTCGAGATAGGCGATCACACGGTCGCCGACATTGCCGATGCCCGGCGCCAGCAAAGCGAGGCCGCCCGGCGACATGTTGATAATCTGGCAGGGAAACTCGCGCCGGTCGGGCAGCATGTAGCGGCCGAGCAGGTGCACCTTGACGCGCTGGAAGCGCCGCCGCTCCTCGGCTACGGGGACGACGGTAGTTTTCTTCTGTGCAAACGACATCACGACAAACCCGGCCACCGTCCATTCGGAGCCCCGACGACCCTAAGGCTGATAGGGTTAACGGGGCGTTACGGTTGAGGCAGGGAACTCGCACACGGTGCAAGAGAAGTGTGAGTGGAAGGGGCAGGGCCGCACATCAGGTTCGCCGAACCACCGCGACATGACCTGAGCGGCTTCATCGACGTGGGGGGCGGTGTCGGCGGCCCATGCGACGAAGCCGTCGGGGCGTACGAGCACGGCATTAAGGCCCAGCCGATCCCGCGCGTCGCTTGCGACATAGCCGATCCGCCCATGCCAGCGATCGGCAAGCGCTCGCAGGGGCGCGCGCCGATCAAAGTCCAGCAGCAGGCCGCGCCCGTTCCTGAGCAGTTCGCCGAGCTTCGTGCCGCGGGCGAGCTCGAAGTCGGGCGCGCTGCGGCCCGCCAGCGGATGGTTGCCGCCAAGATCATAGCGCAGCGAAACGCCCCACACGCGCTCGGCAAAGTAGGTCGCGCCGTCTGATGTCGCGATCAGGTCGCGGATGATGGCTTCGAGCGCGCGCGAACTGCGGCTTGGCCGCATCAGCGCGACCTGGGCGCGCGACCAGTCCAGCACCTGCGCGCCCACCGGATGCCGCTCACGCGAGTAGCTGTCGAGCAGGTCCACCGGTGCGTCGCCGCGGATCGTGGCCGCGAGCTTCCAGCCGAGGTTCATCGCGTCGCCAAGCCCGAGATTGAGCCCCTGGCCGCCGAGCGGAGAATGAATATGCGCGGCATCGCCCGCGAGCAGCACGCGGCCCTTGCGGTAATCCGTCGCCTGACAGGCGCGATCGGTCCAGGTGGTGGCAAGCCGGACCGCCGTCAACGTGATGTCTGTGCCGGAGACGCGGCGCAGCACCGCCTGCACGTGCTCGCGCGTGATCGGCCGGGTTCGGTGGAAGGCGCCGCCGTCGAACTCCACCATCGCGATCGTGCCGGGCCGTGCGTAGGTATACATGCCCGTCGGCGTGTAGTGACGGCCGGTGCGGAGCTTGTCCGCATCTGATATATCGACCTCGACCGAATAGCCGGTGAACTCGGGATCGGTGCCGACGAATTCAAAGCCGCCGGCCTTGCGCACCATGCTGCGGCCGCCGTCACAGCCGACCAGCCAGCGTCCGTGGAACGTCTCGGCACCGTCGCGAACGATCACGCCATCATCCGATTGTTCGAACGCCTCGACGCCTGTGCCGCGCCTGATCTCAACCCCCATCGCGGTTGCGCGCGCGGCGAGGGCGGATTCGAGCGCCTCCATCTCGACCGCCATGCTGGTGCCTGCCGGGCTCGGCAGACGAAACAGCCATTTCGACGTGTCGACATCAGCGTGAAAGAACTGGATGCCGGCAAAATGGCCGGCCGGGCGGCGCGGCTGTTGCATCCAATGCGCGCCATTCGATGCGCTGCTGCCCGAGCCATCCTTTGCGTGCTGTCGTGCCGCGATGTCATCCAGCATCCCGCGACGATAGAACGCCTCGATGCTGGGCGCCGAAAGGCCGCGCATCCCGAAGGGGAGCCGTTTCAGCGGCGAATGCGGGTCGGCGGCCTGCTCCAGCACCAGCACCGAGCACCCTGCGAGCCGCAGCTCGCAGGCGAGCATCAAGCCGACCGGGCCGGCGCCGGCAATCACGACATCATGGGGAAGGGGGCGGCTGGCGTGCATGAACTGCTCCTTTGTCGGTGTTCGACCGGAGCGGTTCGTCGGGTTGAGAACCACACGGACGAACATTGGGCGCCTGGACTGCGTCCGGTGTTCGTCGTGGGGATCTCATGCACGAGGCAGGAGACCAGAGCTTTCGTTTTCGAAAGGTCTTTCGTTCCAGAAAGGACTTCGATCCGAAAGGACTTGGGCTTACCAAACCAAGTCTGCCTTTTCCGACGCGGCGTATATAGCTGCGTGGCGTTCGATCCGCAACGGAAGATGCGCGGCTGCGGATTACTGGAACAATGCACTGCCGCGATGTCGCGGCGCGACTGCATCGGCGTTGCCTGGTTCGTCGACGCGGCGCGCGCCCGGGCGGGGCGCAAGATCGTCCGGCGTCTTGATGTTGCTCGCGAGTCCTGCGGCTTCGAATGCCTTGATCAACCACCAGCCGAGGTCGATCTGACCCGGCAGCAGCCCGAGCTTCGCGGAGCCGGGATAGGCGTGGTGATTGTTGTGCCAGCTTTCGCCCATGCTGATCAGGCCCGCGATGCCGACATTGTAGCCCTGGGCCGCGACGCCTTCGATGATCCAGGTCTGTCCGCCCTTGCGATGCGAGTAATGACCGATCAGCCAGTGACCGGTGACGCAGACGGCGACGCGGACGCAGATGCCCCAGACCAGCCAGCTCCACGAGCCGATCGCGAGGAACAGGATCGCCCAGGGCAATTGCTGCCACATCCAGGTCCGCTCGACGAAGGCGTAGAAACGGTCATCGGCGAGCCGCCGTTCGAGCCGGCATTCGGGCGGGTGTTTCAGCACCAGCGCACAGTGCAGTTGCCACCACGCGTCGCGCCAGAAACCGGCGGGGTGGCAGGAGTAGTCGTGGCACGCCGTCTGGCGCTGCGCCCAGTCGCGGATATCGTGCAGCCGCACCATGCCGTAGGGGCCGGCCATCCCGACCAGCGTGCCGAGATAGACGCAGAGCCTCTCCAGCCACAGCGGACAGTCGAAGCTCGCATGGATCAGGCGGCGGTGCATGCCGACCGAATGCCCGAAGCACAGCGTGATCGCGCTGGTGACGATGAATAATGCGAACGCGCTCCACGTGAACAGCAGCGGCCCGAGGACGATCGCGACCGCGGTCATGCCGCCAAGCCACAGCGACTTCGCCGGCGCCCATCGCACGCGCCCGTCCAGCGGATCGGTGCTGGCGTCCACGAAGATTCGCTCCGAGCCGGGTTGCGGCTTCATTCCGTCACCTGAGGTTGCATCGCAGGTTGCGGTGAAGCGATCGTCGCTGTCAATCGGCCGCGCACGTCCGTCATGTCGCAGCCCATATTGGCGTCTGCGGCGGCTTCAGCCGGGTGGCGGCACGCGGAAGCGGCGCGGTGAGGTTATTTGGCCTCGGCGTCCATTTCCGGTTCGACAGCCGTTTCCGGTTCGACTGCCGCCGCTGGTGGTTCAACAGCCACGGCTTTCAGCATCTTTCGTTTCGCCGCGCGGACCTCAATCTGCAGCGGCGGCTGATAGGATTCGCTTGGCGGCACGAAGACGAAGGCATGGTGTCCATCGCCCTTGTTGAGCTTGAGAAGATCGTTGCGGAACTGATCGGCGACGACTTCGCCAACGAGATTGCCGTTGAAGTAGATATCGATCGCGACCCTCTTGTCGGGGTGTTGGTTGTACAGCGCCCAGCCGGAAATCCTTTTTTCGTTGACGACGTCGACATGGCCGGTGATCTCGCCATACAGACTCTCGATGCCGGCCTCGATCACCTCGAGGTCGCTCCTGTAGATCGATCTCGTCACATCGAAGCTGAAATTCGCCGTATCGACGCATTGGTCCAGCAAGCCCTGTCGATGCTCCTTCATCCGTTGCAGCGTGTCCAGTTCGCCCAACTTGACGTACATGCCGACGATACCTTCGATACCAGGATTCATGGTGTCATTCCCCGCAATGCTACCAGCCAATTCGCCCTCGGCTGCTTTCACAATCGATGCCTCCTTGCGGAAATACTCCGCCAGGACGAGAAGCGCCTCGTTCCGCCAAGGTCTGTCATCAAGGCCTTCATGACAGGCCTTCATGACATCCCAATCGTCCTGACTTAAACTCGGCTCGGCCGAACCCGGCCCAACGACAAGGACAGGGAGAGCGAACCGATGGAGCAGATCCGCGTCTGCACGCATGATGGACCTGGAGCCAAGCCGGTAATCCGGACAGTGCCATGGCCGGAAATCGGCAAAAAGGCGGCCTTGATCAAGGTGGGTGCCTGTGGCGTTTGCGGAACCGATCTGCACATCCTGAAGGGACATTGGCCGAAGCCGTTGCCGTGGCCGTTCACGCTCGGCCATGAGCTCGGCGGCGTGATCGTGGAATGCGGCGCGGAGTTCACCGAGGATTTCATGAGCAAGCCGCTGCAGGTGGGATCGAAGGTGATGATCCCGCCTTTGATGCCGTGCGGCCGCTGCTACTACTGCATCCATTATCCCGAGAGCGCCAACAAATGCCTGACGCCGGTCTATTACGGCCGCTATCTCGGTTTCGACAAGGCGCCGCACATGTGGGGCGGCTGGGCTGAATATGTCTATGTCGATCTCGACATGCTGCCCGGCACCAAGATCTACAAATTGCCCGACGACATGTCGCTGCGGCTCGGCGCGCTCTCCGAGCCTCTGACCTCCTGCATCCGCGCCTTCAACCGCGCCACCCGCGCCGGCGGCTTCAGCTGGGGCGACACCGTGGTGATCCAGGGCTCCGGGCCGATCGGCATCCTCGCGGTCGCCGCTGCGCAGGAAATGGGCGCGGGGCGCGTGATCTGCGTCGGCGCGCCGGAGGCGCCGCGCCTTGCGCTGGCGCGCAAGTTCGGCGCCGAGGCGACCGTCGATATCGAGCAGCTCAAGACGCCGGAGCAGCGCATCGAGGCGGTGCGTGACATCGTCGGCGGTTTCGGCGCCGACCTCGTGATGGACTGCTCGGGCCATCCGACCGCCGGCCCCGAGGGCATCGAGATGCTGCGCGACGGCGGCACCTATGTCGAGATGGGGCAGTTCACCGATGCCGGCTCGATCGACACCTCGTGGCACCGCATCTGCACCAAGGATCTCAACGTGCTCGGCTCCTGGGGCTTTACCGGCAACGACCTGCCGCTCGGCGTCGACATGCTCTACCGCACGCGCAACAAATATCCCTGGCTCGACATGCAGACGATCTATCCGTTCACCGAAGACGGCGTCGCCCGCGCGGTTGCCGACGCAATGGCGATGAAGACGGTGAAGTCGACCATCGTGCCGTGGCCGGAATTGGTCGGGTGAAGCAGATCGCGGATGCTGCAAATCCTGCTGCAGTGCTCCCAAGGATTTGTGTCCAGGGTGCGGCCGATTGGGCCCTGATATCGCTCGCCGGGACGACGGCCCGGCGCTAACATCGGATCATGCATTCGAACCGTGTGCCGCCGAGCGCGACGTTTGCGTGGGGAAACGTGTCCGAGGACTTCGCGCTGTTCAGAACCCTCAGCGCGGAGCAGCGGCTGATCGCCTTTGGCGCAATGACCCGGCGCGACCTCGTGCGCGGCGAGCTGCTGGTCGAGCAGGGCGGCGCCTCCGACGCGCTGTTCCTGGTGCTGCATGGCGCGCTCGCGGTGTACCGAACCAGTCATCCCGAACCGATCGCGGAACTTCGCGCCGGCGAACTGGTCGGCGAGATCGGGTTCTTTGCCAATATCCCGCGCACGGCCAACGTGATTGCGATCCGCGACACCAGCGTGCTGGTGTTGACGCGCGCCGCCTATACGACGCTGGCGCGGGAAACGCCCGAGATCGTCGAGGCGCTGCTGGCTGCGCTCGCGCGGCGGTTTGCCACCGAGACCGCGCGTCTGTTGCCGCTCCGGGCGTCGCCGAAGGCGCGCACTGTCGCGCTGATCCCGGGCGGACGGGAACCGGTGCCTGCCGCCTTTGAGCACAGGTTGCGCGAAGGCCTTGCCGCTGCGGGTGCCGAGATCGTCGACCTCGCGCGGGTCCAGGCGATGTTTCCGGGCCGCGCGCTCGACGCATCCGAGGTCGCCGACTGGCTCAACAGGATCGAGTACGACGCGCCGCTGGTGGCCTATTTCGGTGGTCCCGACGCATCGGAGTGGGCGCGGAAAACCATCCGCCAGGCCGACCTTGTCGTGTTCGCCTGCCGTGGCCATGCGCCGACGCCCGATCTGACGGAGATCGAACGCTTCGCCTGCGCCGTGCATCCGGCGTCGACGCGGCGCCTCGTCCGGGTTCATGACGTCAGGCGCCACGAGGTCAGCGGCACCGCGGCGTGGCTGGCGCGGCTGCCCTGCTTCATGCATCATCACGTCGCGCTCGAGGACCAGCTCGACATCGACAGCCTGGTTCGCTTCCTGTGCGGTCGCGCCGTCGGATTTGTCGCCGGCGGCGGCGGCAGCCTCGGCACGGCGCATGTCGGCGTCTACAAGGCGTTTCGCGAGCGCGGCGCGATGTTCGACATCTTTGTCGGCACCAGCGTCGGCTCGGCGATGGCGGCGGGCTTTGCCAAGAACTACGACGCCGAGCATCTCGAGCGCGGCACGCATGAGATCTTCGTCTCCAGCCGCAGCTTCCGCCGCCCGACCTGGCCGCGCTACGCCTTGCTGGACCACAAGGCGTTCGATGCCGCGCTCGCCGATCAGTACGGCCACAATTGCCGGATCGAGGACTGCTGGCGGCCGTTCGCGGCGGTCGCGACCAATCTGTCGACGCACAGTCTCGAATTGATCCGCACCGGTCTGCTGTGGCACGCGGTGCGGGCGTCGAGCGCCATCCCCGGTCTGCTGCCGCCGTTCTATACGAGGGACGGCTCGATGCTGGTCGACGGATGCCTCGTCGACAACGTTCCGCTGGCGCAGATGCACCAGATGAAGAGCGGACCGAATCTGGTGGTCCATTTCGGCGACCCGGCAACCGAGATGTTCGACGTCGACTATGCCGCGCTGCCGGGGCGACTTGAGCTGCTTGCGTCGCTGCTGACGCCGTTCCGCAAGAAATTGCTTCCGGCCGCGCCGAGCGCCGTCAACGTGCTGTGGCGAAGCCTCGTTGCGCATCAGCGCTATGATACGCTGCCGACCACGCCGCTCGACATGGTGATGCGTCCCCCGACGCCCGACGGCATCGACGTCACCGATTTCGACCGCCATCAGGAAATCTTCGAATCCTCGTACCGCTGGGCCCGCGAGACCATTGCTGCCTCGGAGGCGGCGCATAATCCCGCCATTGCGGCCATCGTCGCGTCGGCCAACGAAGCGGACAAGGGATCGGACATGGTCGCCGACGAGGGCGCGGATCGCGCGACAGCGACCGCGCCGGTTTCTGAGCAGGCCCGGGTCGGTTGAGCGGCTTGCGGGCGCCGGCGAAGTCGACCATCGTGCCGGACCGAATCCGGAGAACACGATGCCTTTCGATTTGATCCTGCGCGGCGGACGGGTGATCGACCCGTCGCAGAAACTCGATGCCGTGACCGATGTCGGCTTTGCCGCGGGCAAGGTCGCTGCGCTCGGCCGTGAGTTGCAAGCCGATCCCGCCACCGAGGTCCGCGACGTCTCGGGGCTGATCGTCTCACCGGGCATCATCGACCTGCACACTCATGTCTATTGGGGCGGCACCTCGCTCGGCATCGATGCGGAGGAGTTTTGCCGCAACTCCGGCGTCACCACCTCGGTCGATACCGGCAGCGCCGGCCCCGGCAACTTTGCCGGCTTCCGCAAGCATGTGATCGAGCCGAGCCAGGTCCGTATCCTCGCCTATCTGCACATCTCGCACGCCGGCATCTTCGGCTTCTCGGATCGCGTGATGGTCGGCGAGAGCGAGGAGCTGCGGCTGATGAATCCAATCGACGCGGCGCGCGTCGCCGACAAGAACCGCGACCTGATCGTCGGCATCAAGGTGCGGGTCGGCCTGTTCGCCTCGGGCACCTCGGGGCTGGTGCCGCTCGAGATCGCGCTCGAGGTTGCCGAGCAGGTCGGCATGCCCCTGATGGCGCATATCGACCATCCGCCGCCGAGCTATGAGGAGGTGCTCGCGCGCCTGCGTCCGGGCGACGTGCTGACCCATGCGTTCCGTCCGTTCCCCAACACGCCCGCGACCGCGCAGGGCACGGTGAAGAAGGTCGTCCTGGAGGCGCGCGAGCGCGGCGTGCTGTTCGACATCGGCCATGGCAAGGGCTCGTTCGCCTTCAGGACGGCGCGCGCGATGCTCGCCAACGGCTTCTATCCCGACACCATCTCCTCCGACATCCATCAGCTCTGCATCGACGGCCCGGCATTCGACCAGGTGACGACGATGTCGAAATTCCTCTGCATGGGGATGCCGCTGCCGGACGTGATCGCGGCGTCCACCGTCAATGCCGCGATGGCGTTGCGGCGGCCCGAGCTCGGCAGCCTCAAGCCGGGCAGCGTCGGCGACGCCACGCTGCTCTTGGTCCGGCAGGGGACGTTCGACTATGTCGATGTGGTCGGCGAGCACCTGACCGGCGATCGCAAGATCGCATCCGAAGGCGTCGTGATCGGCGGACGCTGGTGGCATCCGCGTTAGGATTGATCGCCGCCGCGGGCATCGAGGTGACTGGCATGATCTTCTGGATCGCGGCTGTGGCTGGACTGGCGATCGCCTATCTGCTCGGTTCGACGCCGACGGGGTATCTGGCGGGGAAGCTGCTGAGGGGCATCGATATCCGCCAGCATGGCTCCAAATCCACCGGGGCAACGAACGTATTGCGAACCCTCGGGAGGTGGCCCGCATTGGCGGTGCTCCTTGTCGACGTGCTGAAAGGCGTAGCAGCAATCCTGTTCGCCCGCTGGTTTTATCCCTGGTTGTACACCTTGCCATCCGTCAGGCCGCCGGCAGCGCTTGATCCGCAAACGTGCGTGTCCTGGGCTGTCTGCCTGGCCGGGCTTGCCGTGTTGCTGGGGCACGGCCGTTCGATCTGGCTGAATTTCACCGGCGGCAAATCCGCTGCGACCGGGCTCGGCGTGTTGCTGGCGATGTCCTGGCCGGTCGGCCTCGGCGCTGCGGCGGCCTTTGGCGCTGTGGTGGCTGTCTTTCGGATTGTCTCCCTCGGCTCGATGCTGGCGGCATTGACGGCGATCGTCCTCGTCTGCGGCCTGGAGCAACCGTTGCCCTATCGCTTGCTGGTGATCGCAGGCGGCATCTACGTGATCGTGCGCCATCGTGCCAACATTCAGCGGCTGCTGGCCGGCACGGAGGCGCGGCTCGGGCATTGATAAGTGGTTCGGATTTCCTCAGAGAAGGCCGATCGATCAATCCGATGATCCGGCCTCGAGCGCTCCGGAGCGAAGCCGGTACCGGTTCGCGTTAAGAAAACGCGTTTGAACCATGGATATGGAATCCCGTTCCGATTCAATCGGAACGGGGAAGGCTCTAGTCGGCGACGACCGGCCCGAAAGGCTGCCATCGCTCGCCGGTGAAGCGCATCATCCGGAACTCCTTCACCACGCGATAGTCGGCGCGGCTGGTATTGATGGCGAGGCCGGGCAACGTCGTCCCTTGCCAAATTTCAACTAGATCAGCGAATGCAAGGCCATGACCGCGGCCTCACGGCTCTCCACCGGAACAAAGAAGCTTACTGAATGCGATGACAAAACATACTTGTCGGCGATGATTCCGTGACGTTGCAGAATCTGAACCGCCTTGTATGGCAGGTCCGAGGAAATGCCGCCGAAGCAAGTGAGGCTGACCGAACTCAGCGTCTCGCGCGGTTTGCGCAGGTCTTTGCTCCGTTCCAGTGTGCGCAGCAACGCGTCGAGTGTCTCAGAATCGCAAGTCATCATGATGCGGGTCTTTTCGGCGGTGAAAGCCGAGGCGAGGAGCTGCGGCCAAGGCAAGCCATTTTGCTGGAGATGCTGCGCGAACTTCTCAAAGCCTTGATTGAGGTCCGCCGAGTCGATCTCCACATGCTCGATGCGAGCCATCGAGTTGACGGCCAGGACTTTTCCGTTCTCCATGCCTGCGACCTCCTTCATCACTTGCGTGCTGTGTCGAGTGCCGCCCCATTTTCTCAGGACCAAAGGCACGTTTTGGCTGTGGGCCAGCTCCACACTGCGAAAGTGCAGGACCTTGGCGCCCCAGAAGCACATTTCGGACAGGGATGCGAAATCCAGCTGACGCAAGGGTTTTGCGTCCGCGACGATGCGCGGGTCAGCCGAGCAAACTCCGTCGACCTCCTTGATGATCTCGCAGCACTCCGCCTTGAGCGCCGCAGCCATGGCGACCGCGGTGGTATCGCTGCCACCTCGGCCAAGCGTCGTGATTTCCTTGGTCAGCGGGTTCACGCCCTGAAAGCCCGCCAAAACCACGATGCGTCCACGATCGAGTTCTTCGCGCACGCGAATGGGCCGCACGTCCAGAATGCGTGCGGAGGAATGGGACCCGTCGGTCATGACACCGGCCTGACTGCCGGTAAAGCTGATCGCCGGCACGCCGAGATCAGACAGCGCCATGCTCATCAAAGACATGCTGATGCGCTCGCCGGTGGTCAAGAGCATATCGAGTTCGCGGCGATTGGGGTGCGGGCTGACCTGATAGGCCATCCTGACGAGTTCATCGGTGGTCTTGCCCATCGCTGAAACGATCGCCACGACACGATGACCACGGCCATGCAAATCGGCGACACTGCTCGCGGCCGCGCGGATTCTTGCCGGTGTTTCGAGACAGACGCCTCCGTATTTTTGCACGATGATGGGATTGCTAGGCATTGTTGCCCGCGTCGTGTTGGAAGGCGCAGCTGAACCCGATCAGATCGTTCTCCCCTTCGACGCCTTTGCGGTCTTTGATCGTTTCGCCATGACCCGCCCAGCGCCCCGATCGCGCTTCTTGCGATCCGCTTCCGCGTGCTGAGCTTTCGTCCCGCCGCGGTGAGCGGCGTATTCCTTGCCGTCGATCGGCGCGACATGCGGTGGATCTCGATCGAGATACGGTCGCCCGATTCCAAAATCCGGTCCACGCGCATCGATCCATTTCCAAAGGGCCTCGGTGGAGACCCAACGCTCCGCCCGCGTCGCGCCTCTGACGCTCACGACATCGACGGCAAGCCCGTGGCCATAGCCGCCGCGGAAGCTCCCGCCATGGTATGACTTGTCGGACGCCGCCTTCAGGCCGCTCGCGATCGATTGACGGTAGTCATCGCGGAACGCGCTGGTGATGCCGGGCGCCAACCCGGCCTGCTCCGCCGCGTAGAGCGCGTGAAACAGCTTGAGTTTGAAGCTCCGATCCACCCCTCCAATCACGTAGTCGATCATCGGCATGCCCATTCGCTCCGCCGCCTTCGGATCCTTCCACGTGAAATCGTTATCGACGCGCCTGGTGAACGTCCTGGTGACAGTCACCGTCTTGCGCTTCTTCTTGACGGTCACTTTCCGCTGCTCTTGTACGCTGATGGTGTCTTGCTTCGGCGTCCGCTGGTAGAGCGCCCACAGGTACCGGTCGATGCAGACATCGACGACGAGGCACTCCTCGAAAATATCCAGGGGTCTCGCGGCCTCCTCGGTGTCACCAGACACTGGAGGCGGGCTCGCCGTCGCCGCTTTCACCGGCGATGTTTCGACCGGCAGCGTCTGCGACGAATCCGGCAAGGCAGCCACGACGATTGACTTCGGCTCGCTCGAGGTTGCTGTCGCATCAGGGGGCGTCGCCGGCACCGATTCAACCGCCATCGCCGCATCGGCGTTGGCGACAGCGTTACCCATGACACCTGCCTGCGGCGGGGCCATCGTGTCGGACGCCGGCCCCGTTAGGGATTCTGCAGCCATCGCTGCTTCAGCATTCACTTTGCTGACGTTGTCGACTGCCGTGGCCTGTCGCGTATCAGCCAGTTCGGCGTTGGCGGCGAGAGATGGTGCGAGGTCCTCGATGGACACTGCGCCGCTGTTCCCGATGCCGGCAGAGCCGGCAAGCCAGGCAAAGAGCCAACCTGCGAGAACGACCGTCCCGCACAACTCCGGAGTCGCAATTCGCCGCGGGTTCATCACCCCGTAGCCTCCAAAGGCTCGATCCGAGCCCTGTTGCACCGCCCAGCACGCGACGGCATCGATCATTCGGATCAAAATGGAAATGCGCAATGGGCGGAAGCCGTAGGCGCTACGCTTTTCCAGAAAGTGTTGCCCGACCGCAACGCGCGGCCGCGAGCAACCCGGCACGGCGCGTGCTGCTGCGTTCGGTGATTCACCTGCGCTCGAGCTTTGATTCCCATTTTGGGTCAAAAGCCGCCCATAGCGACCGAGCCGGGTGACTTCCGGTTCACCTCGAAGAGCCGACGTTCGCGATCGTCATGCAGACCGTCAGCTATGCGCCGATTTTGTTGCAAAAGTCGGCTGCTCGCGATGGATTGTTCGGCCATCTCGCCAAGGACGACCGGCTTTGGTTTGCCGGCCCTGACGCTCTCTACGCAACTCTACGCGGTGTACACCGTGTGTGCCGGTGGCGGCCGCGCGACCAGGCTCGCGAGCCGCCGTAGGTTCTGAGCGATGGCGGCCAGAACAAACTCATCCTGGGCGCCTCGTGGGCCACGCAGTCGCAGTCGGCCGAGCCTCAGGATGCGCTTCAGGTGTGCGAACCGCATCTCAATCTTCTTTCGCTCACGTCGCGACTGTTCAAAGGCCTCGGTGCCAGCGAAGGAGCGTGCAACGTCTCGGGCGCGCTCATGGACGTCGCGCGGGATCTTGCGTGAGGGCTCCTTTGGGCAGCACTGCGGTTTGAGCGGGCAAACATCGCAGTCGAGCTTGCTTGCGCGGTACAAGAGCGTCTTGCCCTCGTGTGCTGTGCCGCTTGTCCCGAGCCGCTTTCCGCCTGGGCAGTGGTAGACGTCGCCGGCCGGATCATATCGAAAGTCGTTGCGCGAGAAGGTGCCATCCTCGCGCTTTGACTTGTCGATGACCGGAATGTGTGGCGCGATGTCCTTCTCTACCAGCCAGTTCAGCATCGGCGCCGATCCATAAGCGGTATCGGCCGCGAGCCGCTCCGGCTTGGGTAGCGGTTTGCGAAAGCCACACTGACTGCGCAGCCTTGTGAATAGCCGAAGAGTGGAAAACGTTCCAACCCGGACGCATCAACAACAGCTTTTAGATCAATCACCCAAGCATCAAGCGACATTTCACTTACGTCCCAATCGGACAAGCCGCTTCCTCGTGCGTCGTAACGAACAAGAGTGTTTCGCCTCGCAAGCTCTACCAGCATGTGGCGGTAAATTGGCAATTCCCAATCGAGCTCCAGATGGCTAAGCCAGTTTGCGGTTTTTACCAAAGGCGGCCCGGTCCCAACTCGCGAGTAAGCCAGTCGCACACCGTCAATTGATCTACAATATTGTACCTGCTGGGCCGAGGGGACGCTCCGACTAGCGTCGACCGCCTCGATGTCCACCGGTCGCTCAATATTTTTCAGTTTTTGCAGACCCCGCGACGCAAAAGAGACATCGATCTTGCGATCCACCTGATCATAGACGACAGCTGATACGCAAATTCCACCAGGGTCACAAATACCTTCCAATCGCGCGGCGATGTTTACACCGTCCCCGAAAATGTCGTTGTCATCGAATATGATGTCACCAACGTGGATGCCTATACGAAATTCGATACGCCGATCCTGTGGCCCATTAGGATTATGCTCAGCCATGCTACGTTGGATTTCAACTGCACTGCGAATCGCATCGACTGCGGGCACATCCCCTGGCGCGCTTAACAGTTGGCTTACATTTCCCTTACGGGCAGCTTATTCTTTGGGTTTCAGAGGTGGCCGCGAGAGGGAATGCAGCTTGCGTTTTCTTTTTGAGGATTACGCATTGGATACCGACAGGCGCGAACTGCAGCGCGCAACGGAAGAGGTCGTTGTCGCACCCCAAGTATTCGACCTGATTGAATACCTGATCCGGAACAGGGAGCGCGTCGTCAGCAAAGACGACCTCGTCGGCGCCGTTTGGAACGGTCGCGTCGTCTCGGATGCCGCGCTAACGACTCGCCTGAACGCCGCCCGGAGCGCAATCGGCGACACGGGCGAGAAACAGCACTTGATCAAAACATTGCCGCGCAAAGGTTTCCGCTTCGTTGGCGCAGTGAAGGAAGACCGGAGGCCCGCAAATGAGACGATTGGCCCAATTGAGCGAACCGGCGAAGCGCCGCCGCGCCTATCCATCGTCGTGCTACCCTTCGCGAACCTGAGCGGTGATCGTGAGCAGGACTATTTCGCGGACGGTATAACCGAGAGTCTGACCACGGACCTGTCGCGCATCGGTGGTTCATTCGTAATGGCACAGAACAGCGCCGTCTCATACAAGGGCAGAGCTGTCGATGTCCGCCAAGTCGGCCGCGAATTGAATGTTCGCTACGTGCTCGAAGGCTCAGTGCAACGCAGCGGCAAGCGACTTCGGATGAATGTTCAGCTGATCGATGCCAGGAGCGGCCAGCATCTTTGGGCCGATCGCTTCGAGAAGCCTGTCGTCGACCTGTTCGATATGCAGGACGAAATCGTGTCGAGGCTCGCCGGTGCATTAGGTGCCCAGCTCATCGAGGCTGAGGCGCGACGAGCCGAGCGTACGCTGCATCCCGATGCGATGGACTTGTACTTCCAGGGCCGGGCCTGGTTCATGAAGGGGATTAGCCTTGAATGCGTGACGCAAGCGCGGGGCTTCTTCGAACGCTCGCTGGAGTTCGATCCCGGCAACGTCGAAGCAATGATTGGTCTGGCAAATGTTGATACGGTAGTTGGAGGTAGCTTTACGACGGATGATGGGCCCGCGCGGCTTGCGGCGGCCGAGGCGATGATGAACAAGGTATTGTCGATTAGGCCGAACAGTGCCTCAGCCCACATGGCTCGGGGTTGGGTCCAGACCTTTACGAACCGGGCCGCCCAAGGCATCCGTGAGTTCGAACATGCGTTGGCGCTGGCTCCGAATTTGGTCCACGCTCATGCTGCCCTTGGTTTCGCCAAATCCTACATAGGTCGCGCTACCGAGACCGAAGGCCATATACTCGAAGCTTTACGGCTCTCTCCTCGCGACGTTTTCGCTTACCAGTGGGCGTGTTTTGCGGGCGTGGCCAAGCTGCTGCTTGGTTCAGACGTCGAAGCCGTCAGTTGGCTGCGACGAAGCACCGAGGCGAACCGTAACTTTCATCTCGCTCATATATCGCTCGCCGCTGCCTTGGCCTTGACCGGCGCGCTCGATGAGGCGCGAACTGCTGCGAGAACGGGACTTGCGCTCAACTCAGGTTTCACCATTCGTCGCTTGCTCGCAGCTCAACAAAGCGACAATCCAATTTACCTTGCCGGGCTGCAGCGCTTGTGTGAAGGCTGGCGCCTCGCTGGCGTGCCGGAAGGGTGATGAGCGCTTCGGGCCGACTTCGGTGCTTTACTGCCCTACGTCGGCTTTGGGTCAAAGTGCGACATCTGGGCCTTCGGGGCCGGTATCAGTTGTACTCTCGTATCCGGACATCTCCGCGATGGCCCGGAGGTCAGGAACGATGACAGAAGCCGACATCTGAGCTGGCCTTCGGCACGTCTGCGTTGGTTGGCTGGACAATCGAACTACCCACCAAGCGAACGGAAACTCAATTCCTAGTTGCTTTCGAGCTCCTGTAGTCGACAACGGAGTTCGTTGTCGACAGTTGCTGCATAACGGCTGTCACTTTGATACCAGTCGGGAGCAAAGTCGGTGCATCGTAGTCTCATCTCGATCGCCTTGTGGCTATTCTTCTGCATGTCTACTGCAAGGCTGCTTCGAGAAAACGGACTGGAATAGGACGAGCTATCCTTTCGCGTGTGGGAGCGCGCGTTGAACGAGGATAAGACGACGACGCACATGCAAGAGGCGTTTGCGCGATTTCGGAATATTGGAAATGTATCCCTGAGTTGCCCGACGTGTCAAGTTGCCTTGCGAACGCCGGCAGCCGCCAGCTCCTTTGCATGGGGTTGTTTTCGATATTTTGGCCGCGCGCAGCTGCGGCGGTCGCTTGGGGGCGAAGGGGGGCTGCGGACAAGCCGATTGCTTATTCGGTCTTGTCGACGTTCCAGAACACCGGCGGCGCCGGGCCTTCCAGCACGCCGGTGAGCGATTTGCGCCAGGCGCTCGGCAAGCGGAACTGGCCGAGCGGGATATAGATCACCTGCTCGTAGGCTTGCTTTTGAATCTCGACCGCGACCCTCTTCTGCTCTTCAGGGGAGGTGGCGCGCGCATAGGCGTCGCGCATCTGCTCGAGCTTGGCGTCTTCGGGCCAGCCGAACCACGCCCGCTTGCCGTTGGCGGCGATCTGGTTGTTGACGATCGGGTTCATCACCTCGGTCGCGCCAGTGAAGGTGAAGAACAGGTTCCAGCCGCCTTCCTTGGGCGGCTTCTGGCTGGCGCGGCGGCTCACTACGGTCTGCCAGTCCGTCACCTGCGCGTCGACGTTGAAGCCGGCCGCGCGCAACAGCTGCGCCGCGACCGTCGGCGGCCCTTTCAGCGTCTGCACGTCGCCGGGGATCATGATCACCACGGGCGTGCCGTCATAGCCCGAGGCGGCGAGCGCCTTCTTCGCCTCGGCCATGCCGTCGCCCTTGATCAGCGTCTCGGCGCCGGCGTCGCTGGCGAGCGGCGTGTCGCAGGCGAAATAGGAGCCGCAGATCTCGTAATATTTCGCGTTGCCGACGGTGGCGTCGAGCACGTCCTTCTGGTTCATCGCCAGGAATGCGGCGCGGCGGACCTTGGCGTTGTCGAATGGCGGGTGCAGGAAATTCATCCGGCCCTCGATCTGGAAGCCGAACTTGTTCAGCACGGCCACGGTGAGGTCGGAGTTCGCCTCCAGCACCGGCAGCAGGTCGACCGACGGCTGTTCCAGGAAGTCGATCTCGCCGGATTGCAGCGCGTTGATCGCGGTCTGCGCGTCGGGCATCGTGACCCATTCGACGCGATCGACCTTCGCGACCTTGCCGCCCGACAGCCAATCCGGCTTGTCCTTGCGCGGCACGTAGTCGGCGTTGCGCTCATAGACGGCCTTCACGCCCGGCTGGAATTCGGCGCTCACGAACTTGAACGGCCCGCAACCGATCTGCTCGGCGATCTGCTTGCCCGGCGGCGTCTCCGCGAGCCGCTTCGGCATCATGAAGGCGACGTAGGAGGAGGGCTTTGCCAGCGACTCCAGCACGAGGCCGTACGGTTCCTTGAGCTTGAGCGCGATCGTCTTCGGCCCGCTCGCCTCGAGGGAAGCGGTGAATTCGGCCAGCTTCTGCGCCATGCCGTCGACGGCGGTCCAGCGCTTCAGCGAGGCGATGCAGTCCTCCGCGGTGACGGGCGCGCCGTCATGCCATTTCAGGCCGGCGCGCAGCGTGAAGGTGTAGGTGAGCTTGTCGTCCGAGATCGTCCACTCCGCCATTTGCGGGCGGACCTTGAAGCTTGAATCGATGCCGAGCAGCGTGTCGTAGACCATGTAGCCATGGTCGCGGGTGATGTAGGCGGTGGTGAAACCGGGATCGATGATGCGCAGGTCCGAATGCATCACTGCGGTGATGGTCTTGCCCTTGCCCGCGGCAAAGGCGCGTGATGACAGGATGGCAGGCGCTGCGATGGCCGGCGGCACGCCTGCCGCAAGCTTGAGGAGCGTTCTGCGCGAAACTTCGACCATTCGCCGTCTCCCGATCTGTCATTGCGCCGGCATGCTTCACCAATCCGATGTTGAAAGCAAGCAAGAGCCGCGCCATCGCGTTTGGTCCGGTTGCGAGGTTGCGCAGCCGTGTGCGCTCACTGCTTGAGCACGTCGCCGAGCAGGCGTTGGTTCCGGGCTTCGCCGCTCGGCACGTCCCGACGAGGTTGAGGAGGACTTAACCGGCTGCTGACACTTGTATCGCCTGGGTTAGCCGGGGTTGGACACCTTTCCGGTAGCTTGTTTGATGAGTGTTCGGCGGTCGAACCGCCGCGCCCCTTTGAGAGGCAAGACGCCATGCGCCGCGGTCTGCTCGTTCTTCTCGTGTTCGTCGGCATGGCGGTGTCCGGTCAGGACGTACGCGCCGCGGAGTTCGGCACGCGATACAGCTACCAGCAGCTGCAGGACCTGACCGAGAAGGGTCCCAAGGGCGAAGCCCTCGCTTTAGGCTACGTGAGTCTCACGCACTCCTTCATCCTGCCCTACAAGATGACGGGCTACTATGCCCTGATGGTCAAGGGCTCCGGCAGAGACCTCAACGGCCGCCCGCTCAACGTTTACCACGAGCTCTCGCAGGAGAAGATCGAGCAGATGCAGCGTGCCGGCGCGCTGCCCAATCCGCTTCCCCCTTACCGGCGCACGATCTTCGAATACATGTTCGGCTATGTGTTGTGGTGGTGCATTCCGGCGGCGCTGCTCATCATCGGGATGTTCTCGATGCTTGGTATCGGCTCCGGCAAACGCGGTCAGGCCTGACCGATCTGGTTGGCGGCCTCGTCGCGGCGGGTCGCGAGCGCGCCCCAAAGCAAAGGCCGCGCGCCGCCGCCGGCACCGCACAAGTCCGCATCCTGCATAGGAGCCTGCGCTTCCTGCCGCACCTCGCAGGCTGTTCGGACCCCGATCCGCCGTGTAGGGTCGCGGTCTGCCAGCCAGCAATAAGGCCACATCCCGCAAATCCTAAGGGAACAAGCAGTCGAGGGAGATCGAAAGAACCGTCATGACCGATATCCGATACGTAGCACCGCGCACGCTTGACGAAGCGATTGGCGCATTTGCTGCCGCCGGGAGTGCCGCCCGCATTATGGCAGGGGGCACCGACTTATTGGTGCAAATGCGCTCCGGCCTGGTGCGGCCGGGACTGATCGTCGACATCAAGAAGATCGGCGAGATGACCGAAATCAGCGAAACCGCCGATGGCGGTTTCCGCGTGGGTGCCGCCGTCTCCGGCATGGAACTCGCCGAGCATGCGCGCTTTGGCAAGGTATGGCCCGGCGTGCTCGAGGCCGTGAACCTGATCGGCTCCAAGCAGGTGCAAGGCCGCGCTTCCGCCGGCGGCAATCTCTGCAACGGCTCACCGGCCGGCGACAGCGTGCCGGCGATGATTGCGGCGGGTGCCGTCGTCACCGTGCAGGGTCCGAACGGCCGGCGGGACATGATGGTTGAGGATGTGCCGGCCGGACCTGGCCGCACCAACCTCAAGCCGGGCGAGATCCTGGTGAGCTTCACCTTGCCGCCGCGGCCGAAAGGCTCGGGTGACGCGTACCTGCGGATGATCCCGCGCACCGAGATGGACATCGCGGTGGTCGGCATCGGCGTCAGCCTGACCTTGAAGGATCGCGTCTGTACCGCGGCCCGCGTCGGCCTCGGTGCAGTGGCACCGACCGCGCTGCTGGTTGAGCCTGCCGCCCAGGCGCTGATCGGCTCGAAGCTCGACGATGCCGCGCTCGAAGCCGCCGCTGCCGCATGCCGCGCCGCCTGTCGTCCGATCGACGACAAGCGCGGCACCATCGCCTACAGGACCAAAACCGCCGGCGTGCTGCTCAAGCGCACCGCCGCGATCGCCGCACAGCGCGCGGGAGGACACTAGCACCATGGCGAAACTGCACGTCACCACCTCAGTCAACGGCGAGCCGGTCGAATTCCTGTGCGAGCCGTACGAGACCATGCTCGACGCGCTGCGCGGGCAATTGGGGCTCACCGGCTCGAAGGAGGGCTGCGCGTCCGGCGATTGCGGCGCCTGCTCGATCACGCTCGACGGCCGCCTGGTCTGCTCCTGCCTGATGCTCGCGGCTGAGGCCGAGGGCCACGAGATCGGGACCATCGAGGGCATGGCCAGAGGCGAGAAGCTGCATCCGTTGCAGCAGAAGTTCCTCGAGCACGCCGCGCTTCAGTGCGGCATCTGCACCTCGGGCATGCTGGTCGCCTCCGAGGCGCTGCTCGCCAGGAATTCAAACCCGACCGAAGAGGAAGTCCGCTTCTGGCTCGCCGGCAATCTCTGCCGGTGCACCGGTTACGACAAGATCGTCCGCGCGGTGATGGAGACCGCGGCTGAAATGCGGGAGGCTCGCCCATGAACGTCGTCAACAACAAATGGATCGGCCAGCGCACCATCCGGCCCGATGGCGTCGACAAGGTGACCGGCCGCGCGGCGTTTGCCGCCGACACCACCATGCCCGGCATGATCTGGGGCAAGGTCCTGCGCAGCCCGCATCCGCACGCCCGCATCAGGTCGATCAACACCGCCAAGGCCGAGGCGCTGCCCGGCGTCAAGGCGGTGGTCACCGCGCGCGACATCGTCGACTTCACGATCGAGAAGGGCGCCGTCATGCTCGGCATCCAGGACATGCGCTGGATGTGCCGCAACGTGATGGCGCGCGACAAGGCGCTGTTCCCCGGCCATCCCGTCGCCGCCGTCGCCGCGACCACGGAGGCGATCGCGACCGAGGCCTGCAAGCTGATCGAGGTCGACTACGAGGTGCTGCCCTGGGCGATCGAGATCGACGACGCGCTGAAGGCTGATGCGCCGATCCTGCACGAGTTCAACAAATTCGACGGCAAGCCCTCGAACATCATGGGCCGCCTCGAATCCAAGAAGGGCGACATCGCGCAGGGCTTCAAGGATGCTGAAGTCATCATCGAGCGTTCCTTCACCACACGCCCGGTGCATCAGGGCTATATCGAGCCGCATGCCTGCCTGATCTCGGTTGCGGCCGACGGCAAGACCACGATCTGGTCGTCGAGCCAGGGCCAATTCATGGTGCGCGCGATGACCTCGATGCTGACCGGCATCCCGCAGAGCGACATCCGCGCCATCCCCGCCGAGATCGGCGGCGGTTTTGGCGGCAAGACCATCGTCTATCTCGAGCCGCTCGCCACCCTGCTCGCCAAAAAATCCGGCCGCCCGGTGAAGATGGTGATGACCCGCGAGGAGGTGATGCGTGCCACCGGGCCGACCTCGGGCTCGAAGAGCACGGTGAAGATCGGCGCGAAGAAGGACGGCACCATCGTCGCCGCCCATGGCAGCTTCTATCTGCAGGCCGGCGCCTTCCCGGGTTCGCCGATCCGCGGTGCGGTCGGGTGCAGCTTCGCGCCCTACGACATCCCGCATGTGCTGTCGGAGGGGTTCGACGTCTGCTCCAACCGCTCCAAGGTCGCGGCCTATCGCGCGCCCGGCGCGCCGATCGGCGCCTATGCGGTGGAATGCGTGCTCGACGAGCTTGCCGAGGCGCTCAAGATGGACCCCTTGGCGCTGCGGCTGAAGAACGCGGCGAAGGAAGGCACCAAGGCGGCGCACGGCCCGGTGTTCCCACGCATTGGCTATATCGAGACGCTGGAAGCCGCCAGGAACCATCCGCATTATGCCGCGCCGCTCGGCAAGCTGCAGGGCAGGGGCGTCGCTTCCGGCTTCTGGTTCAATGCCGGCGGTGAATCCTCCGCGCAGGTCAACATCACCGAGGACGGCAACGTCGTCGTCACGACAGGGCACCCCGATATCGGCGGCTCGCGCGCCGGCATCGCCAATATCTGCGCCGAGTTGCTCGGCATCGACTACAAGCGCGTCTCCGTCATCATCGGCGACACCCAGACGGTCGGATTCTCCAACCTCACCGGCGGCAGCCGCGTGCTGTTCGCCTCCTCGATGGTGGTGACGCAGGCCGCCGACAAGGTGATCGCGACCTTGCGCGAGCGCGCGGCGAAGGTCTGGGAGATCGACCCTGAAGCCGTGAAGTGGGAGAACGGCGCCGCGCATCCGGTGAGCCCGAATGCCGGCCAGTTCGAGCCGCTGACGCTCGCCGACCTCGCCGAGAAGGCGCCGTCGCAGGGCGGTCCGATCGGCGCCAGCGTGCAGCTCAACACCCAGGGCGCCGAGGGCGGCTTCGGCACCCATATCTGCGACGTCGAGGTCGATGTCGATCTCGGTATCGTCCGCGTCATTCGCTACACCGCCATGCAGGATGTCGGCCGCGCCGTGCATCCGAGCTATGTCGAGGGCCAGCTGCAGGGCGGCGTCGCGCAGGGCATCGGCTGGGCGCTGAACGAGGAATACGTCTACAACAAGGACGGCAAGGTCGATAATCCCGGCTTCCTCGATTATCGCATGCCGGTCTGCTCCGACCTGCCGATGCTCGACTGCGCGCTGGTCGAGGTGCCGAACCCGAAGCATCCGCAGGGCGTCAAGGGCGTCGGCGAGGTGCCGCTGGTGCCTGTGATGGCCGCGGTCGCCAACGCCGTCCACAACGCGCTCGGCAAACGCTTCTACAGTCTGCCGATGTCTCCGCCGAAAGTGTCGGAGGCGCTGGACGCACCGACGCAGCAGGCCGCGGAGTAGGGAGCGTAGGGCGGGTTACGCCAACGCAAACCCGCCCTACGGTTCTACTACGGTCGCCGCGTAGCCCGGATGAGCGAAGCGATATCCGGGTGGGAGACCGGCCCCGCATGTCGCTGCGCTCATGCGGGCTACTCGTTGCCATCGCCGCCGCAAAGGGCGATTGACGTAACCGGCATTGCCTCGGCAAGATCGATCGGACGCATCAGGCTCACCGTGAACGGCTGAGATGACCCACCCCGACGAGCTGTCCGCCTACATGATCTTCGGCCGCAGCGATTGGGCGGCCTTGCGCGCCAGCACGTCGCTGACGCTCTCGGACGCCGATCTCGCGGCGTTGCGCGGCTTGAACGAGCCGATCAATTCCGCCGAAGTCAGCGACGTGTATCTGCCGCTGACGCGCTTGTTGAACCTGCATTTCGCGGCGGCGCGCAACCTCGCGCACGTCAAGGCGGAGTTTCTCGGCCGCCCGGCACGCCGTTCGCCCTACATCGTTGCATTGGCCGGCAGCGTCGGCGTCGGCAAGAGCACCTTTGCCCGCGTGCTGTGCGCGCTGCTGGCCCGCTGGGCCGATCATCCGTGGGTCGAGCTGGTGACGACCGACGGCTTCCTGCATGCCAACGGCGTTCTCGAAGAGCGCGGGCTGATGCGGCGCAAGGGCTTTCCCGAGAGCTACGACCTGCCGCGCATGCTGCGATTTCTCGCGGCGGCGAAGGCGGGCGAACGCGAGCTCGAGCTGCCGGTCTATTCGCATCTGATCGGCGATATCGTGCCGTCGGAACGCCAGGTCATCCAGCAGCCGGACATCCTGGTCTTCGAGGGCCTCAACGTGCTGCTGGCGCGCGGCACGGCGCCGGTGGTGGTGTCGGATTTCTTCGACTTCTCGATCTATCTCGATGCCGATGAGGCCGACATCCAGTCCTGGTATGTCGAACGCTTCCTCAGGTTGCAGCCGACAGCGTTCCGGAATCCCGCCTCCTATTTCCACCACTACAGGGACCTGCCGCCGGGTGACGCGCGCGAGGTCGCGGAGCGGCTGTGGCGCGAGCATCATCGCGCCAATCTCAGGGAGAACATCTTGCCGACGCGGACGCGGGCCGACGTCGTGCTGCGCAAGCGCGCCGATCACTCGATCGGCGAGGTCTGGCTGCGCGAGACGTAGATGTAGCCCGGATGAGCGAAGCGATATCCGGGGGAGGCTGATCCCGCATGTTGCGGAGCCCGTCATCGGGCGCGCATTCGTGCGACCCGTTGGCTCATGCGGGCTACAGAACAGTTCCGCTTACCGCAGCTCCTTCCCCAGCTGCGCAAGCACCGTCTCGCAGGTCATCAGATCCAGATGCCCGCCGCCGGCGTTCTTGAAGAAGGTGATGTCGCTATCCGACAGCCGCCCGGCGACCTTGCCGCCGGCGAGGTCGTAGTGGTCGCCGAGCACGTCGCTCTCGGTGATCGCGCCGCTCGCGATCGGTTGCAGGATGTCGCCGACGCCGTCGAAGGCGGATTCGCGGCGGTCGACGAAGATGCGCGAACGCCGCGCCGCCTCGTCGTCGGACTCGCGGGTCTCCGGGGTGAAGCCGCCGACCAGATCGAGATGGGTGCCGGGCCGCAAATTGGCGCCCTTGACCAGCGGCTCGCGCGAGCGGGTGCAGGTGGTGATGATGTCGGCCTCGCGTGTCGCGGCGTCGAGATCGGTGACGGCCTCGGCCGCGATGCCGTCGCCTTCCAGCAGCGCGGCGAGCTCCTGGGCGCGTTCAACTGTCCGGTTCCAGACCCGCACCCGCTTCAGCTGCGGCCGCACGGTGCGGTGGCCGCGCACCAGCCAGCGCGCCATCTCGCCGGCGCCGACCACCAGCAGCGTCTCGGCATCCGGCCGCGCGAGGTGTTTTGCGCCGAGCGCGGAGTCCGCGGCGGTCTTCCAATGGGTGATCTCGGCGGCGTCCATCACCGCGAGCGGACGCCCGTCATTGCCGTCGAACAGCACGCAGACCGCCTGAACCGCCGGCAGCTTGCCGTGGGCGAGGTTGCCGGGAAAGCTGGTGTAGAGCTTGGTCATCATGAAGCGGCCGGCATCGACCGCGCTGCGCGTCACCAGCTGCTGGCCCTTGTCGTCGCCGAGATAACCGTCGTGCACCGCGATCTTCGGCCGCCGGTGCGCGGCCTCGATCGCCTCGATCAGGACCGGGAAGCTCAGGACGCGGTTGACCTCGTTGTCGTCGACGATATGCACGTGGTATCTCCTCTGGAGCGCGCCTCGCGCTCTCGCCGGACGTCCCCCAACCCGTGCGGACTGGATAGCGCGTGGGGACGGCTAGTCAACCGGACATGCACCGCCGGGCGTCCCTTGCTATCCTGCGGACCTGATTCTCTCGCAGGTTCTCGCAAGCCGTGGTTGCATTCATCGTCGCCGTCCTGATCTTCATCCTGCTCGGCGGCGCCGCGCTTGCGACCATGGCGATCCATGTCCGGCTTGCCGATCATCACCGCAGCGACGAGACCAATACCTCGGTACGCCTGGTCGCGACGCTGTTCGTCACCATGCCGTCGCTGCTGCTCGGCCTGATGATGAACAGTGCCGCCAACACCTATGTGGCGGTCGATCGCAATTTGCACGTCTTCGCCACCGACCTCATCCTGCTCGATCGCAGCCTGCGGCCGCTCGGGCCGAGCGCCGAGGAGCCGCGCAAGCGGCTGCTCGCTTATGTCGAGCAGGTGCTCAAGGATGTTCCGATCTCCAGGGCAAGCGCGGTGTCCGAGCGCCTGCTCGACGAGGTCGGCACCAGCCTGCGCGAGTTGCGGTTCGACGACGAGCAGAAGGTCGCGCTGTGGAACGACGCGCGCTCGGTCTATCGGCAGGCGGTGCAGCAGCGCTGGACCTTTGTCGAGCAGTCCGACGGCTCGTTTCCGTCGCCGCTGATCTGCATCCTGGTCGGGTGGCTGACGCTGATGTTCGCCACCCTCGGCTTTCGCGCGCCGCGCAACGCAGTGGTGATCTCGACCACCGTCGCCGCCGCGGCGCTGATCTCGGCCGCGATTTACCTGATCCTCGAAATGAGCACGCCGTTCTCCGGCCCGATCCAGCTCTCCGACCGCCCGCTGGTGCGCGCGGTCGAGGAAATCAGGCGGTAGCATATTCGGTGTTGTAGCCCGGATGAGCCAACGGGTCGCGCGAACGCGCGCCCGATGACAGGCTCCGCGATATCCGGGGCGGCTCCCGCATGTCGCTCCGCTCATGCGGGCTACGGGACGGTATCGGCACGCGCCTGCGGCTTTATTCCCCTCGCATTGATCGCCGTCCCGAAAATTCTTCGCGCGCCGTCAGCGGAATAGTGCGCGCCCTTCGGCGTCCTTACGCATGCAAGCCATTTGCATTCGAACAGGAGACATCATGAAGACATCGATCTCGCTCGCGCTCGCCACCGCCGTGTCGCTTGCGTTCGCCTCGGCGGCCTTTGCCGCGCCGCCGACCAAGACCGGAACCACCGCGAAGGGCTCCGTCCTCACCGACGCCAAGGGCATGACGCTCTACACCTTCGACAAGGATTCCGAAGGCAAGTCGGCCTGCAACGGCCCGTGCGCGACGAACTGGCCGGTCTTGAAGGCGGACGCCAGCGACAAGGCCGAAGGCGGCTACACCATCATCTCGCGTGACGACGGCTCCAAGCAGTGGGCCTACAAGGGCAAGCCGCTCTATACCTTCGCCAAGGACCAGAAGGCCGGCGACATCACCGGCGACGGTTTCCTGAACGGCGCCTGGCATCTCGCGCAGCCCTGAGGCTTGCAGGTGGATTGAGGGTATGGCGGGTTAGCGTAAGCGTAACCCGCCATCTCTCCGCGCATGAAACGTGCGGCGCGTCACGCGGAGCTTGCCATCGGGCCGCCCTGCGAGCGGACCCGTTGGCTAACCCACCCGTCGATCGTGCCTGAGGCGACGATCGCGCCTCACGCCCTGCGCTTCAGCGCCATGCCCATGCTGATCCAGCTCACGCCGGCGCAGATCAGGTCGACGCTGAGGAAGATGCCGAGCACGTAGAGGCTCGAGACCGGCCAGCGCGCCAGGATCATGGCGCCGAGCACCAGCGTGATCAGGCCGGAGATCGCGACCATTCCCCACGGCGCTTCCGAGTTCATGCCGAACGCGAGGAAGATGCGGACGATGCCCGACACCACCAGCGCGATGCCGAGGAACAGCGTCAGCGTCGCCGCGGCGAGCAGCGGGTTCTCGAAGGTGATGAAGCCCGCCACGACATAGAGCGCGCCGAGCAGCAGCCAGAACAGGAATTTGCCCCAGGTCTTGAACTGGAACGCGTTGATGATCTCGGCGACGCCGGCGACGATCATCATGGCGCCGACGAACAGCACGCTGACGACGGTGGCGAAGAAGACGCTGCCGAAGGCGAGCACGCCGGCGATCAGGTAGATCACCCCGAGGGCGACGATCCAGCCCCACTTGGCGCGGAGGTTGGAAAGCCCGGATCCGAGGCTGTGAGGAGGTGTGGCGGGTGAGCTGGACGCAGTGGACATCGTATCGCTCCCGAATACTTGATGAAACCATGCTACCATAGGTCAAGGCCCGGACAAGGGCGGGTGCGCAGCTGGCACGAAATGCATGCTGGCACCAAAGGCGCCGCGACACGTTTATTCAGTTCGTCCGGCGTGTTGCCGCGCAGCATTCGTCGGTTTTGACGATGGCCGGCCCGCATCGGACGATGGACTGTCCGAACCGCAGCGCAAGCGGTCCGGATCGCGCATCCACAGAGGAGGTCGACATGCCCGCCACGCACGACAAGGATCACGTCTACAAAATCCTGGAACTGGTCGGATCATCGGACAAGAGCATCGAGGCGGCGATCGAGAACGCCGTGAGCCGCGCGTCAAAGACGATCCGGGAAATGAAGTGGTTCGAGGTGGTGCAGACGCGGGGCCATATCGAGGACGGCAAGATCCGGCACTATCAGGTGGCGCTGCGGGTCGGCTTTACGCTGGAGTAGGGCGTTCAGGTCGCTTGCGCCTTGCAGCCTGCAGGATTACTCGGGACCCATGGGTGCGATCGGCATCCGGCTTTCCCTGCGCCCTCTGTCATCAGAGCGGCGAAACGAAATGCAAAACTCGCGCTGCAGAGGCCGCGAGAATGCCGGTGTATGACTCACCGGCCGCGCAACACATTCGCTGTAGTCCCGGCCTAGTGCGCAATAGCGCACGGGGGGCCGGGACCCATAACCACCGAAGGTGATTATTGCGCGACGCTGGGGCCACAGCCTTCCTTGCCAATCCAATCCTGTGGTTATGGGTCCCGGCCTTCGCCGGGACGACGAATGGAAAGTGTCGTGCCCATCACCGTCGCGACAGCGGCGCGGGGGGCGGCGGGGCGGTGGCGCCGGCGGCGAGCGAGCGCTGCACCATCATGGTGTCGGACCAGCGGCCATAGCGATAGGCGACACCGGGCAAATGCCCGACGCGGGCGAAGCCGAAGCGGTCGTGCAGCGCGAGCGAGGCGGCGTTGTCGCTGTCGATGTAGCCGATCATCTGGCGGAAGCCGGCGGCGGCGCAGGTGTCGATTAACTCCTGCAGCAGCCGGCCGCCAACGCGCTGGCCGGTGAAGCGGTGATGCACATAGATCGAATGCTTCACCGTGTAGCGGTAGGCCGGACGCTTGCGAAACAGCACGACATAGGCATAGCCGACCACCTCGCTGTCGCAGATCGCGACGAGGTGGGGCAGGCGGGTGTTGCGCAGATTCTTGCGGCGGTCGCGCAGATCGTCGGGCTCCGGCGTGCCGCTGTCGTCGACGCTTTCCTCGACGCCGCGGCGGATGTGGTGGCGGTAGATCGACAGCATGGCGTCGACGTCGCTGTCGCGGGACGGGCGGACGGTGATCTTGTAATCATTCTCCATTGTGTTGCGTCCGTTCGCCTATTCGGACACGACATAGGTGTAGAAGCGGACGCGGCCGGAGTCGTCGATCTCCTTGTAGATGCCCTGGACCTCGACCTCGAAGCCCGGGAACGCATTGAAGCTCGCCTCGAACATCTTCAGGTAATCGATCATCGGCTTGCTGCGTTCCGACAGCCGCTCGCCGGGCACGATGGTGGCGATGCCGGGCGGGTAGACCACGAACGGCGTCGCGGCGACGCGGCCGAAGATCTGGTCGATCGGCAGATAGTCGACATCGTTGCGGATGAGATATTGTGCGGCCTGGCGCGGCGACATCGCGATCTCGGGCAGGTGCTCGGGCAGGAATTGCCTGGCCTGCAGCGTGCTGACGCCGCCGTCGCGGAAGAAGCGGTGCATGTCGCCGCAGAGGTCGCGCAGCCGCACCCCGGCATAGCGGCCCGGACGGCGGCGGTAGAATTCCGGGATGACGTCCTCGAGCAGCGCGTTGTCGTCGTGCAGCTTCTTGAAGGCGACGAGCCCGGAGACCAGCGTGCCGGCCTTGCTGGCCTCGACGCCGGGCGTCAGCAGGAACAGCAGGGAATTGAGGTCGTTCTTTTCGGCGACGATGCGGTTCTCCCGCAAATATTGCGCCACCACCGGTGCGGGGATGCCGTGATCGGCATAGGCGCCGGTGGCGTGATCGAAGCCCGGCGTCAGCAATGTGAGCTTGTTCGGGTCGGTCATGGCGAAGCCCGCGGTCAGTTCGGGAAAGCCGTGCCAGGTCTCGCCGGGACTGAGCTGCCAGTAGGACGGATTGGTCGCGAGCTGATCGGTCGAGATCGTCTCCCAGGCGACATTGTGCACGCCGTTCTCGCGCGCGACGTCGGGGATCTTCACGCGGTCCGGCACGAACGGCTCGAAGAACCAGCGCCGCTCGGGGCGCGTCTCCTTCTCCTCGAACTCGCGCTTCACGGCGCGGATCTTCTTGCGCAGCTCGATGCCGAGCCGGATCGTGTCGTCCCACAGGACTTCGCCGGAGCGGCCCTTCATCATCTGCGCGCCGACATCGAGCGAGGCGAACAGCGGGTAGAACGGCGAGGTCGAGGCGTGCTGCATGAAGCTTTCGTTGAAGCGGCGATGCTCGACCCGGCGCTTCTGGCCCTTGATGTGGCGGTCGCGGATGTGGATCTGCGAGGCCTGCGAGAAGCTCGCGAGCTGCTTGTGGGTCGATTGGGTCGCAATGATGCCGGGCGCCTCGGGGCCGAGATCGGACAGTCCCATGGCGAAGCGGCCGGCATAGATCGGGTGGAATTTCATGAAGCCGGCCCAGGCCTCGTCGAACAGGATGTAGTCGCAGAGATGGCCGATCCGCTTGAGGATCATCTCGGCCGAGTGGATGGTGCCGTCATAGGTGCACTGCTCGACCACGGCGACCCGGAACGGACGCTCCTTCTTCCAGGCGTTCTCGTCCTTGACCAGCGGGTGCTTGCGGATGTGGTCGCGCAGCGTGCCCTCGTCGAGCAGGTCCCAGCGCATCGGCCCGATCAGGCCGCAGGCGTTGCGCACCGTCGGCACGTAGACCGGGATGCCGCCGCCGATCAGCAGCGCGCCGTGATGCGCGGCCTTGTGGTTGTTGCGGTCGAACAGCACGAGGTCGCCGTCGGTGACCAGCGAGCCGAGCGCGACCTTGTTGGAGGTCGAGGTGCCGTTGAGCACGAAATAGGTTTTCTCGGCGCCGAAGATCCGGGCCGCCTCCTTCTGCGCCCGCAGCGCCGGCCCCTCATGGGTGAGGAGGTCGCCGAGGTCGAGCACGGAATTGTCGAGGTCGTCGCGGAACACGGCTTCGCCAAGGTGTTCGACGAACACCCGTCCGATTGGGCTGCGGCTGTAGAACACGCCGCCATTGTGGCCCGGGCAGGTCCAGAGCTGGTTGCCTTCCTCGGCATAGTCGACCAGCGCGCCGAAGAACGGCGTCTTCAAATTCTCGGCATATTGCTTCAGCCTGGAGATCAGGTTCTTGGCGATGAAGGGCGGGGTTTCCTCGGACAGGAACACGTAGCCGTCGATGAAATCGAGCACCTCGACCGGCAGGTCCTCGAACCGCTTGCGCCGGATCAACAGGATGATCGGGAAGTCGAGGCCGCGCCGGCGCATCAGGTTGATCAGCGCCGCGGTCTTGCCCTCAAGGCCCTTCTTGCCCCAATCGACCACCATGCAGCCGATCGCGGCGTCGGTCTGCACCGCGATCTCGGCATCTTCCAGCTTGCGGGCGCGAACCACCTCGAAGCCGGAGCGCTCGATCTCGGCGATGATCTGGTTGAAGCGGATGCCCTCGAGGTCGTCGGCCTCGAACACCGGCGCAGCGAACAGGAAGTTGAAGCGTTTGAAATAGTCCATGCGTGTCCCCGAACTGGTCCGGCGCTGACGTGTCGGCACAATTCATGACAGGCAGATGACAATGGGGCGGATGGAGGATCGAATACGTTGTTGGGGACGCAATCCCTCACTGCACGGCGTCAGCCCGTGGGTATTCGAGCTGCATGGCGACGAAGTCCGCCGTATCACGGCCATAGCGTGTTTCGATCCCGGCAAGCGCCCGGTCGAGCGCCTGCGCGGGCGGCGCGGTGCCGACCGCGGGCAGCAGACGATCTGCGGACCAATCCGGCGCCACGACTTGCGGATAAATACGCAGGCCGTTGCGGGTCGTCACCGCGTCGCCGGTCGCGGCGAACGTCACGGCATGCGATCGATAGGTGCGCGACCAGCTGTCGGCGACCAGCGCCAGCGAGACCTCGTCGACGCCGGGAGCCAGCGCGAGGCCGAGCTGTTCCCGGTTCCAGAACGCCAGCGTGTTCCGGATGGCGGTCAGCGCGAAGGGACGCGTGAACTTGAAGGCGTTGCTGTCATGCCGCGCGTCCCAGCCTGGCAGGCCGATCTCGCGCGCGACGGCCTCGGCCCTGGTACGGCCGGCGATCGCCTCGATCAGGGTCAGCGACATCGGCATCGACGCCGAAATCCCGGTCGTCGTCGCGACGCCGCGATCGACCACGATGCGGCGGTCGGCGACGTATTGGATGGCGGGATGTTTGCTGCGCCAGTTCTTCAGGTAAAACCAGTGCGTGGTGGCGCGCCTGCCGTCGAGCAGGCCGGTCGAGGCGAGCACCTTGGCGCCGGCGCAGACGGCGACGATCACGGCGCCTTTCTCCGCCTGCTGCCGGATCCATTGCATGACCGCCGGATCGTCGTCGGGGCTCATCGCCGGCACGATGACGTAGTCGGCGCCGTCGCCATGTGCGGCGTCGAATGCGGCGATGGTCGCATCAGGCTCGACCTTCAGCACCGGGAATAGCGCGACCGGACCGGGTCCCGTCGCCAGCGTGACGACATCGGCAACATCGGCGCGCTTGAGGATGCCGTAGGGCATCAGATAGTCGGTGGTCTCGGTCATGTCGTTGATGCCGAGCATCGCGATCAGGGGGCGCGACCGCTTCGGCGGCTTCAGCGCCGCGAGCGTTGCATCCTGCTCGGCCTTGGCGATCGGAGGCGGAACCCGGAACGCCGATGCGGCGGGCAGGGTGAAGAGCCAGATGCCGCCGATGATTGGAACCAGCGCGGCAACGGCGATGCCGCTCCACGCGAGAAGCCGCCAGGTCATGATGATCGATCTCAACGTATCCGCGTGCGTCGCCCGGCACGCAAGCTACTCGCCGGCCACGTCGACCAAAACGGCGAAATTCCCGCAAAAACGGACACGCGAACAAAGCGGCTCACAGGCATAGCCCGGACGAGCGACAGCGACATCCGGGGCCGGTCCTTCCCCGCATGTCGCTCCGCTCATGCGGGCTACGCGACGCGCTCAGTAGACGAGGTTCGTACCCGGCGGCTTTTCCAGTGCCGCCGCCAGCGTCCGATACTCTTCGCATTCGGTGCCACAGATCTCGGCGATCCGCTGCAGATGATACTGCGCCTGGTCGCGGTTTCCCTGTTCGATCTGCCACAGGCCGTAGTAGTTCCACGTCAGGACGTGGTTCGGATCGGCCTTGAGCGCACGTTCGTACCAGACTTGCGATTGCTTGTAGTCGCCGAGCTTGCGATAGGAATAGCCGATCAGGTTCGCGACGTTCGGCTGATCATCGCGGCCGAGTGCGTGCAACTGATCGATCGCGGCGGCGTAGTCGTTGCGTTCGTAGATTGTCGCATAGGCCGCGCGATAGCCGTCGCGGAATGCCGGGTCTTCGAAGCCGGACTGCTTGAAGGGCTTCTTGACCTTGTGCGTGGTCTTTCTGTCCTTCTGCTGGGGATAGGACGGCGCGGGAGTGCCGTAGCTCGACCCGTATGGGTCGCCACCACCACCGCCGCCGCCGCCACCTCCGCCAGCCGCGATGGCGGTCTGCGGTGGGAACAGAATGATCGGCGCTGTCAGGAATGCCGCAAGCATCATCGGTGACTTGATCATGTACGCCTCCCGATTTGACAAGGACAGTTATTGACCTGAAGCACTAACTCCCGATCGCGGGAGACATTCCGCGCGGTTTAAGAAATTGTTTGCCGAAGCGGCAATCGCACTGTCTCTTCGGGACGTCGCGCTTTCACGTGCACGCTGGCTGAGTGTTTCGTTCGCGCCATCGGACATCGGAGTCGAAACTGACATCGGTGTTAGAATCGCACGCAAATGCTCAATGGCCATCTGGACCCGCGGCAAGGAGGACGATCGATGATGAAAACGGACCTCGCCGAGATCTACCGGAACTACATTGCCTGTTTGAATCGCCGGGACTGGCCGCAACTCGGTCAGTTCGTTGACGAGGATGTGTGCCACAACGGCCGTCGGTTCGGGTTATCCGGCTATCGCGCGATGCTGGAAGGGGATTTTCGCGACATCCCGGACCTTCGCTTCAACATCGTTCTCCTGGTGTCGGATGCGTCCCATGTCGCGAGCCGGCTGGCATTCGACTGTTCGCCGAACGGCACGTTTCTCGGTCTCGGCGTCAACGGCAAGCGCGTGTCCTTCGCCGAGAACGTGTTCTACGAATTCCGCGACGGGAAGATCGTGCAGGTCTGGTCGGTGATCGACAAGGCTGCGATCGAGGCCCAGCTGTAGCGGCGGAGCCGGGATGAGCGTGACGCGGCTACTTCCGCTCCAGATGCCAGGCGCCATCCCAGTCGGCCGCTGGCGGATCTTGCCTGAACGCTGCGACGCGCGCCTTCATGGCGATCGACGGGCCGTCGCCCGGCGCCGCCGCCAGCGCCGCGGCGAAGGCTTGCTCGGCGTCATCCCAGCGGCGCTCGCGATAGGCGGCGAGACCGTCCGCGTAGCGCTGCCGCAACTCGGTCTGCGCCGGCGTCAGTTCGTCCTTCTTGCCGAGGATCTCGAACACGGCGACCGGCTGGGTCTGCCCCATCACCACGAGGCGGTCGATCTCGCGCAGCTCGATGGTTGCGGCGCAGGCCGCGGCGGTGGCCTCCGAGATCAGGCTGCGGCTGCCGTAGAACTTGTTGGCGCCTTCCAGCCGCGAGGCGAGGTTCACGGTGTCGCCGAGCACGGTGTAGCTCATCATGAACTCGGAGCCGATGCTGCCGACCAGGGCCTCGCCGGTGGCGATCCCGATCCGGATGTCGCAATCGGCCGGAATCACGCGGACGCCGAGCAGTTCCGGCAGATCCTTGCGCAGCTGGTTGACCTGGCCGATCATGTCGATGGCGGCAAGCGCGGCCAGATGGGTCTGCTCGGCCTCCTCGACGAAGGGCGCGCCCCAATAGGCCATGATGGCGTCGCCGATATATTTGTCGATGATGCCGCGATGCGCATGGACCGGCGCCGACATCGTCGACAGGTAGAGGTTCATGATCTTGACGAGGCCGCTCGGCGTCACGCCCTCGCTCAGGCTGGTGAAGCCCTTCATGTCGCAGAACATCACCGTCATGACGCGGCGCTGTCCTTCGGTCGCGGCGATCGCCGGCTGTTCGAGCAGGCCCTCGGCGATTCGCGGATTGATGTAGCGGCCAAACGTCTCGCGGATGCGCTGGTTGTGCCGCAGCGTCTCGATCATGCGGTTGAAGGCGGCCGACAGCTGGCCGATCTCGTCCTGGGTCGTGATGGTGATGGCGCCGTCGAGGCGGCCGGCCTCGACCTCGCGGGTGCTTTCGAGCAGGCGCATCACCGGACGCGTGATGCCGCTGCCGACCAGCATCGCGAACACGAAGCCGAGGATCGCGGCAATGGCGGTCACGACGCCGGAGATGATGATCGCCCGCTGCTGGGCACTCATCACCTTTGCGGCGGCCGAAGCGACCTGCGCCAGCATGTCGGCACGGATGCCCTCGATCCTGGTGTTGAAGTCGTCGCGCAGGGCGTCGGCGCGCAGCGTGGTCGCTTTCGCCGCCGCAAAGTCCTTGGCGTCGATTTGCTCGAGCAGCGTCTTGTTCTCTGCGTTCAGGCGCATCAACAGGTCGTTGACGGCATTGTCGATGCGGTCATCGAGGCGTCCGAGCGCGGCGTTGTCGGATGGCGTCGAGGGATCGGCGATGATCGCATCGATCAGCGTGCGCGCGGCGTCGGCCTCGCGCTTGATCAGGGGCTCGATCTCGTCGAAGGCCTTGCGCGCGCTTTCGTAGCCGGAGTCTTCGGCCGGCGCCTGCATCTTCGCCATCATCATCCGGCGCATGGCGAGCGACCGCTCCAGCGCGCGGATGTTGACGCGGGCGAGGTGGCCATAGGCGGGGATGTAGCGGTTGGTGAGCTCGTCGAGGAGATGGCCGACCTGGCCCGCCATCACCATCGACAGCAGCGAGGTGACCACCGCGAGGATGATGAGTCCCGCGGCAATGCCGACGATCTTCTGCCTGATCGAATTCCGAAACATGCCCAGCCCGGCCGCAGCTGCAATGAGCGGGTCCACCCCGCCGTGACGGCCAGACAGCTAATAGAGTTCCGCGGGGCGGGGTGCAAGCGACCGGCGCCTGCCATCCCGTCCCAAGGCGGGTGCCGGCGGCTAGCGCAGGCCTTCGTAGACCATCAGGCCGCGCGCGATGGCGAGCTTGCGCAGGGTCCGCGGCACGAACCGCTCCTGGGGATGCAGGTAACGCCACGAGGTCAGCACCAGGTCGTGCAGCCGGCCGACGTCGTCCTCGAACGGGGCGAGCAGGCCGGTGAGGCTCGCCGGCATATGGACACGGCTCGTGAAGGGCAGCAGCAGCAGCTCGAGATGCGCCTTGGCGCCGCTCTCGGTCGTGGCGGTGATGCCGGCGATGGCCGGCAGGGTCTCTTCGACGACGCAGGTGATGATGTCTTCGATCTCGCCGCGGCTCGCACCGGTGAACAGGGCGGAAAAGCTCCGGTTCTTGAGGTCGCAGCCGAGCAGGGCGGAGGTGCGGGTGCCGGCGACGCGGAACGGAAATCGGGTCTCGCCGTCATAGGACAGCACGAAGATGTCGGACAGTAGTTCGCGTACCGCGGACGGCTCGAACTCACTCCGGTCAGGTGCACGTGCGGTGCCGCGCTTCGCATTCCAATATGCGAAGAACTCGCGGCTCGAGCTGTGTTTCATCTAAACCTTGCCCGGCACCTGTCTCGGCGGGACACATCTGTCCCGGTTTTGCTCAGGCGCCTTCCCTTCTCTGTTGTGCAGGGAAGGCTGTGCAGCGTCCATGCCGTGGCCGCGCTTTGGGCGGCTTATCGGCAGCTTTGTGTTGTTAACGTAAATTTAACTATGTCCTTGGCCCCCGCGGAACCAGTGGGTAGGGTGCGCGTTCCTGTTCGCGCCGGCTGCCCCAAGCGCCGGCGCCTTTGGTACACAGGTGGCGTCAAACAGTTTGGTCACCGTGCGGGGAGGGGTGGGGATTTTCTCCCGATCCCTCCGGGGCACGAGAAGACCAGCCGACCAGGGAGGGCGTTCTCAGCGCCCTCCCTTTTCTTTTGTCCCGATTCCGCACTGCGCGACACCCGGTGTCCGATTTTGGGATTGTGCACTTGCACAGGGGTGCGAAAGCCGCCTATCTCTGATCCACCGCCGCATCGAGGTCGCCGACCCCTTGGACTCCCATCCCGAATCCCCGCTCGCGCCGCCGCCGGAGGCGCCGCGCGAGCCGATCCTGACCTTGCCGCCGGCGCTCACCGCCTACATCCTGCTGATCGCGGTGATTCATCTGCGGGTGCTGCTGCCGCCGGAGCTGGAGAACTGGACCATCGACGTCTTCGGCTTCATCCCGAAGCGCTACGATTCGACGCTGCTCGACATCACCTTTCCGGGCGGCGAAGGCGCCAAGGTCTGGACCTTCGTCACCTATTCGCTGCTGCACGCCAACCTCACCCATATCGGCTTCAACGTGCTGTGGCTGCTGCCGTTCGGCAGCGCGCTGGCGCGGCGCTTCGGCGCGCTGCGTTTCTTTGTCTTCATGGCGGTGACGGCGGCCGCCGGGGCGCTTGCGCATCTGTTGACCCATGAGCACGCGATCGCGCCGATGATCGGAGCGTCGGCTTCGGTGTCGGGGACGATGGCGGCGGCGATCCGCTTTGCCTTTGTGAAGGGCAGCTTCCTGTCGTTCAGCCGTGGCGATGCCGAGGCGGCGGCCAAGGTGCCTGCGCTGTCGCTGTGGCGGGCGCTGCGCAACGGACGGGTGCTCGCCTTCCTGGCGATATGGTTCGGCGTCAACATCCTGTTCGGCGCCACCTCGCTGTCGCTCGGCGGCGAGGGCGCGAGCGTCGCCTGGCAGGCGCATATCGGCGGCTTCGTTGCCGGACTGCTGCTGTTCTCGTTGTTCGATCCGGTGCCGCGCACGCGGGACGATGCTGCAGATGCGTCGTCGGTGGATCAGTCGGGGCGCGTCTGATCGCCAGCTTGCGGCCTGGATCGAATTCCTCCATCATCTTTGTGACGCAGAAACAAAGCGGGCCGACAAATCGAGCCCTGCTACTCGCCGCGCCGCGGAACCGAAATCGGCGCGGAACTGTTGATTGAAGACTCTGGCGAACAGGCTCGGCTCCGCTCAAGCGGGGCGCGAGCGGATTCAGGGAGGCCGACAATGACGGTACGTTCCATTCTCGATGCAAAAGGCCATCAGGTCATGAGCGTCGCGCCCGGCGCGAAGCTCTCGGCCGCGGTCAAGCTGCTCGGCGAGCGTAGGATCGGCGCGGTGCTGGTGATGGAGCAGAGCCGCATGGAGGGCATCCTGTCGGAGCGCGACATCGTGCGCGTGCTCTCTGAGCGCGGCGCCGGCGCGCTGGACGAACCGGTCAGCGCGGTCATGACCAAGAAGGTCGTGAGCTGCCGCGAGTCCGATACGGTCAGCGGCATCATGGAGATGATGACCACGGGAAAATTCCGCCATCTTCCTGTCGTCGAGGACGGCAAGGTGGTCGGGCTGATCTCGATCGGCGACATCGTCAAGCGGCGCGTCGAGGAATATGAGCGCGAGCAGGAGGCGCTGCGCGACTACATCAAGACCGCCTGAGCGCTACTTCCCGGTGCTGCCCGCGCCGCTCGACGGCGGCGCCAGGATGTCGATTGCCTCCTCGATTGCGCTGATGGAGCGTTCGGCGGCGCGTATCCCGTGCGCGATCAGGTCGTCGGCGCGGTGGAAGTCGAACCAGCCGATCTGACCGACCCGCGGCGAGATCAGCATATCAGGCGGATCGCCGGCAAGGCGTGCGCGGGTGATGCGGTCCTGCATGATGTTGAAGGCGTCGACCATGACGCTCGAGATGCCGGGCCGGCTGGCGCTGCCGAAAAACTCCCGCTTCACGGTACGTTCGGCGGAGAAGAAGCGGCCAAACCGGCGCTTCGGCGGCTCCGGCTCGAGTTCGGCCTCGGCGGTCACCGCAACCGTCACCTCCGGCGCGGCGGACGGGCCGTGATTGTAGATCGTGGTCGAGTGCGCGAACACGTCGCTGGAGAGGTTCGCCGCAATGACGATCTCGGCGCCGAGCGCGCGCGCGGCCGAGACCGGCACCGGATTGACCAGCGCGCCGTCGACCAACCAGCGGTCGCCGATCAGGACCGGCGCGAAGATGCCGGGCAGGGCGTAGGAGGCGCGCATGGCGTCGACCACGCGACCCTGGGTCAACCAGATCTCGTGCCCGGTGCGCACTTCGGTGGCGACGCTGGCGAACTTGACCGTGAGGTCCTCGATCATGACCTGGCCCAACGCAGCCTCGATCTCGGCGGCCAGCTTGGCGCCGCGGATCAGGCCGGAGCCGTTGAGGCGGATGTCGAGGTAGCCGAGCACGCTGCGCGGCTGCAGGCCGCGCGCCCATTGCTCCAGCGTCTCGATATGGCCGGCCGCATAGGCGCCACCGACCACGGAGCCGATCGAGGTGCCGACCACCACATTGGGGACGATGCCGTGGGCCAGCAGGGTCTTGATGATGCCGATATGGGCAAAGCCGCGCGCGGCGCCGCCGCCGAGCGCAAGCCCGATGACCGGCCGGCGAACCGTTCCCAAGCCTACCTTGTCGGGGCCGTCGGAGCTCTTGTGGCCTCGGCCCATCCAGCTATCCAACACGACAAATCTCCTGCCTGCGCGAGACTAGGCTGCGCAGCATGGCTGCGCCAGCGTCGTCCGTCTTCATGGTTAGTCCCACAGGCACGATTCATGCCCCGGGTAGTCCGCGGTAGGCAGGGAATGTGACTGGACCGCGACGATAGGGCTAACATCGGCTTGATCGCGCGGTTCCAAATGGCGGACACCGCCCACCCGGACTGTGACAAAGCCTTGGACGCCCCCTGGATCCCTTGGACGAAGGCTTGAATTTGCCGCGTTTTCGTTGAAAAGCATGATGATGACTTCGAGGGGCAACGGCATCGGCGGATGCGGACGGGGCATGCGGCTCCTTCCGCTGTTGACGCTTGCGGCATTTTTGCTCGCCCTGATCCCCGGTTCCGTATCTGCACAGTTCTTCAGCGACCGGCCGCCGCCGATTCCGCCCGCCTCGGTCCCGGAGGTGCCGTCCGGTCCGGCGCTCAACCTGGCGCCGCCATCGGGCGGCGGTTCAGGGCCCGTTCTGCCTGGTCCGCTGAACCAGCCGACCATCGTCCAGCCCTCGATTGCGACCGTGCCGCCGGTGGTAGCAGCGCCGCCGGCCGGGTCGCCGGCCGCGGGGCAGGCGGTGCTGTCGCTGACGGCGCGGTACGGCAAGGACCTGCCGGTCATCAATGCCGGGCTGGTGTGGCGGGTGTTCGCCGACAAGCCTGACGACAACGGTACCTACAAGCTGGTCCGCGAAGAGCGCGGGGCGACGCCCAACGTGGTGCTGCCGCCCGGCAACTATGTCGTCCATGTCGCGCTCGGCCTCGTCAGCGCAGTGCGCGCCGTCAGCCTGAAGTCGGAGACCGACCGCGAGTCCTTCGTGCTGCCGGCCGGGGGCCTGCGGATCGAGGGTCGGGTCGGCAGCAGCAAGATCCCCGCCAACCAGATCTCGTTTGCGATCTACAAGGGCAGCCAGTTCGACGGTTCGGACCGTGGACCGATGGTGCCGAACGTTGCCGCCGGCGACGTCGCGCTGCTGCCCGAGGGCACCTACTACATCGTCTCCAACTATGGCGACGCCAACTCGGTGGTGCGCTCCGACATTCGCGTCGGGGCGGGCAAGCTGACCGACGTCACCGTCACCCATCGCGCCGCCGTCATCACCCTCAAGCTGGTCAGCGAGCGGGGCGGCGAGGCGCTTGCCAACACCGCCTGGTCGGTGATCACGCCGGGCGGCGACGTGATCAAGGAATCGATCGGCGCGTTCCCGCGCGTCGTGCTCTCCGAGGGCGAGTATCGCGCGATCGCCAAGAACGAAGGCAAGGTGTTCGAGCGCCCCTTCAATGTCGTCAACGGTGTCGATGGCGAAGTCGAGGTCGTGGCGCGCTGACGTCCGGCCGGTCCTGCATTTCATGCAGCTGTCATAGTCTCTAATGTGAACTAACCATCGCGCGAATTTGAGCCGTCATAATCGCTCGCGGCGATACCGGGCCTGCCTATTTTTACATGACGTTAAGCCGCGGCATGACTTGGATGCCGTGGGGACTAGTGTTTGCGTGGGGCGCGCCATGGTCATGGCCAACAAGAAATCAGCTAAAGCATCGGCCAAATTCAATTCCGAGATGTTCGCCGACGTACCGGTTCTGCAACGCAAGTGGCAGGCCGCGGTCCGTCCCGGCGAAAAGCTGCCGCACTATGAAGACGTGATGCTCGGCAGTCTCGGCCGGCTCGCCGATCATATCGTGCTGCTGCGGAGCGTCGATAGCATGCTCAGCGTCTCGCACGCCGGCCGCTATGTCCAGACATGGCTGAACGACGAGCGCTGGGACATTCCGCTCAGCGCCCTGCCGCCGGATTGCGCCACCGCGTTGACCGAGGCGGCCGCAAACGCGCGCGAGAACTGCCGGCCCTATCTGGCGTCGGCGCATTGCGTCCGCGACGGGCTGGTGCGGACCTTCGACGTGCTGGCGCTACCGACGCGGTCGCGCTGGGGCGGTATCCTGGTCGGCGTCTATGTCAACGAGCGCAATGCGCAGTACAATCTGCTCGATACGATTTTCTCGGCCACCGACGAGGGCGTGCTGTCGCTCGCCGCGATCCGCGATGCGCGCGGCGAGCCGGCCGACTTCCAGATCGTGCATCTCAACCAGGGCGCCGCAAGGCTGCTGATGCAGCCTGCGACCGAATTGCTGTGGCGCCGGCTCAGCGCCGGCGGCAATCCGCTTGCGGCGTCAGCGGTGATGAGCCGTCTGCGTGGATTTGTCGGCGGCGGCCCGGGCGGGCAGTTCGAGATCGACAGCGGCGATCGCTGCCTGCGGCTCGGCGTCACGGCGTTCGGCGACATGCTGTCGCTGACCGTCTCCGACGTCACCGCGCTGAAGCAGCGCGAGCAGTCGTTCCGCCTGCTGTTCGAGAACAACCCGATGCCGATGTGGGTGTTCGACGCCGGCACGATGGAATTCCTCAGCGTCAACGACGCCGCCGTTCAGCACTATGGATACAGCCGGGAAAAGTTTCTCGGCATGACGCTGCGCCAGATCTGGCCGGTGGATGAGTGGAGCGTGCACAGCGCCGCCTTGCGCGAGATCGGCGACGTCTATCAATCGAGCCGCGACTGGCGGCACATCAGGGCCGATGGCAGCGAGATCCACGTGCTGACCTTCGGGCGCAAGGTGGCGTTCGAGGGCCGCGACGGCTATCTGGTCGCGGTGGTCGACATCACCGAGCGCCGCGCCGCCGAAGCGCGGATCGCGCATATGGCGCACCATGACGGTCTCACCAATTTGCCGAACCGCGATTTCTACCAGGAGCGCCTACGCGAGGCGCTGGAGCGCGGCCGCAGCGGCAACAAGCGCGTCGCGGTGATGTGCATCGACCTCGACCTGTTCAAGAACGTCAACGACTCCTTCGGGCATCCGATGGGCGACCGCCTGCTCAAGCTGGTGGCGGAGCGGCTGCGCGAGGTGGTCCGCGACGACAATGTGGCGGCCCGCCTCGGCGGCGACGAATTCGCGATCGTGCTTGCGGCCGACGTTTCGCCGAACGAGGCGAGCGCTTTCGCCGAACGGTTGATCGAAGCGCTGAGCGCGCCCTACAACATCGACGGGCTCGAGGTCGTGGTCGGCGCCAGCGTCGGCATCGCGCTGTCACCGGGTGACGGCACGACGTCGGAAGAATTGATGCGCAATGCCGACATGGCGCTGTACCGCGCCAAGTCCGAGGGCGGCGGCGTGCACCACTTCTTCGAACCGGAGATGGATCAGCAGGCGCAGAAGCGCCGCGACATGGAGCGCGATCTGCGCGCGGCCTTCAGCAACGGCGAGTTCGAGCTGCACTACCAGCCGCTGGTCGATATCGCGGCCGACCGCATCTCTGGCTTCGAGTCGCTGCTGCGCTGGCGGCACCCGCAGAAGGGCATGGTCTCACCTGCGGAGTTCATCCCGGTTGCCGAAGACATCGGCCTGATCGTCGCGCTCGGCGAATGGGTGCTGCGCGAAGCCTGCTCGGAGGCGATCAAGTGGCCCGCCGACGTCAAGGTCGCCGTCAATCTGTCGCCGGTGCAGTTCCGCAGCCGCAATCTGGTCCAGGCCGTGATCTCGGCGCTGGCGCATTCCGGCCTGTCGGCGCGGCGGCTCGAGCTCGAGATCACCGAGTCGGTGTTCCTGGCGGAAACCGAGGCCAACCTCGCGATCCTGCATCAGCTGCGCGAGCTGGGCGTCAGCATCTCGATGGACGATTTCGGCACCGGCTATTCCTCGCTGAGCTATCTGCGCAGCTTCCCGTTCGACAAGATCAAGATCGACCGCTCCTTCGTGAAGGATCTGGCGCGGCGCTCCGATTGCCTCGCGATCGTGCGCGCGATCTCGGGCCTTGGCCGCAGCCTCAGGATCACCACGACCGCGGAAGGGGTCGAGACGACAGACCAGCTCGACTGGTTGCGCGCCGAAGGTTGCAACGAGGTGCAGGGATTTCTGTTCAGCGCGGCGCGGCCGGCCGGCGAGATCGCGGCCTTGCTGAGCGGCTTTGCGGAGCGTGCGTCGAAGGCGGCGTAGTCGTCATGCCCGACAATGGCGAGGGCTTTTGTAGCCCGGGTGAGCGAAGCGACACCCGGGACGAGTGTCCCGCATATCGCTCCGCTCATGCGGGCTACAAGCCTATACCCTAGAACCGCGTCACGATATCCGACAGGGCCGGGCGCGGGCGGTCCTCGCTCGGCCTGGTCGGGGTGCCGATGTGAATGAGCCCGGCGAGCTTCTCGTCCGGCTTCAGGCCGAGGCCGTCGAGCACGTCGCGGTCGAAGGCAAACCAGCCGGTCAGCCAGCAGGCGCCGTAGCCGAGCGCGGTCGCCGCGGTAACGATGTTCATCGCGCTGGCGCCCGCCGACAATTCCTGCTCCCACGGCGGCACCTTCGGGTGCGGCTTGGTGAAGGAGACCACGCCGATCACCAGCGGCGCGTCGGTCAGGCGCTTCTTCTCGACCTCGATGTCGGAGGCCGGCGCCCCGGGATTCTTCCGGGCGAAGACCTTTGCGATCACGTCGCCGGCCCGCGCGCGGGCATCGCCCTCGAACACGATGAAGCGCCAGGGCGCGAGCTTGCCGTGGTCAGGCACGCGTGCGCCGATCGTCAAAATGGTCTCGAGCTCGGCCGCGGACGGGCCCGGGCCGGTCATCTCGCGCGGTTTCATCGAGCGGCGCGTCTTCAGGAGTTCAATGGCATCGGGCACGGAAATGTCCTTCAAGGGGAGTCGTGCCCCCAAGATGGGGACACGACCAAGCCAATGAAAGCCAGTTTAGACCGATTGTGAAGATCAGGCGACGGATCGCGCCCGCTTCACGTCGGGCGGCGTCGCCTCATCCGCCAGCGCGGCGATCGCCTCATCGGTCGGCATCACGGTCTGCCGCTCGCTGCCGAGGCGGCGGACCGAGACCGAGTGGGTCTCGGCTTCCTTCTTGCCGACGACGAGCAGGGCCGGGATCTTGGCCAGCGAGTGCTCGCGGACCTTGTAGTTGATCTTCTCGTTGCGCAGGTCGATCTCGACCCGGAGCCCGGCGCGGCGCGCGGCGGCCGCCACCACCTTGGCGTACTCGTCGCCTTCGGAGGTGATGGTCGTGACGACGAGCTGGGTCGGCGCCAGCCAGAGCGGGAAGTTGCCGGCATAGTGCTCGATCAGGATGCCGATGAAGCGCTCCATCGAACCGCAGATCGCGCGGTGCACCATGACGGGTGCCTTCTTCGAGCCATCATGATCGATGTAGAACGCGCCGAACCGTTCCGGCAGGTTGAAGTCGACCTGGGTCGTGCCGCACTGCCAGTCGCGGCCGATGGCGTCGCGCAGCACATACTCGAACTTCGGTCCGTAAAACGCGCCTTCGCCTGGATTGATCTCGGTCCGGATGCGGTTGCTGCCCTTGGCCTTGATCTCCGACAGCACCGTCGCCATCACGCGCTCGGCGTGGTCCCACATCTCGTCGGTGCCGACGCGCTTCTCCGGCCGCGTCGAGAGCTTGACCGTGAGCTCGCCGTCGAAACCGAAATCGGCGTAGGTCGACAGGATCAGGTCGTTGATCTTGAGGCACTCGTCGGCGAGCTGCTGCTCGGTGCAGAACACATGGGCGTCGTCCTGGGTGAAGCCGCGCACCCGCATCAGGCCGTGCATCGCGCCCGACGGCTCGTAGCGATGCACGACGCCGAACTCGGCGAGCCGCAACGGCAGGTCGCGGTAGCTCTTCAGCCCGTGCTTGAAGATCTGCACATGGCCCGGGCAGTTCATCGGCTTCAGCGCGAACCAGCGCTTGTCCTCGGCCTCGTCGCCGGCGGACTGCGCCGCGAACATGTTCTCGCGGTACCAGTCCCAATGGCCCGAGGTCTCCCACAGCGCCTTGTCGAGGATCTGCGGAGCGTTGACCTCGTTGTAGTCGCCGAGCAGCCGGCGCCGCATATAGGCGATCAGCTGCTGGAAGATGGTCCAGCCCTTGGGGTGCCAGAACACCACGCCCGGGCCTTCCTCCTGGAAGTGGAACAGGTCGAGCTCGCGGCCGAGCTTGCGGTGGTCGCGCTTCTCGGCTTCCTCGATCTGCTTGAGATAGGCGTCGAGGTCTTCCTGCCTGGCGAATGCCGTGCCGTAGATGCGGGTCAGCATCGGATTGTTGGAATCGCCGCGCCAATACGCGCCCGCCACCTTCATCAGCTTGAAGGCGTTGCCGATCTTGCCGGTCGAGGTCATGTGCGGGCCGCGGCAGAGGTCGAACCAGTCGCCCTGGAAGTAGATCTTGATCGGCTCGTTGCCGGGAATGGCGTCGACCAGCTCGACCTTGAAGGCCTCGCCCTTGTCGCGGAACACCTGCTTGGTCTTCTCGCGATCCCAGACTTCCTTGGTGAACGGCTTGTCGCGCGCGACGATCTCGCGCATCCGCTTCTCGATCGCGGCAAAATCTTCCGGGGTGAACGGCTCGTTGCGGAAGAAGTCGTAGTAGAAGCCGTTCTCGATCACCGGGCCGATCGTGACCTGGGTGCCCGGCCACAGCGACTGCACGGCCTCCGCCAGCACATGCGCGGCATCGTGCCGGATCAGTTCCAGCGCGCGCGGGTCTTCGCGGCCGATCAGCTCGATCTTGGCATCGGCCTCGATCGGATCATTGAGGTCGGCAAGCGTGCCGTCGAGCGCCATCGCGACGGTGCGCTTGGCGAGCGAGGGCGAAATGCCTTTGGCGATGTCGAGACCGGTGGTCCCTCTCGGGAAATCGCGCCTCGCTCCATCAGGGAAGGTGAGGGCGATCTTGTTCACGGGTTCTGCGGGTTTGAGGTTAGAGAGGCTGTACTGGAATCCGGATTCGGATTTGGGTGGCGTTTCTGCCATGGTGACTCCTGTAGCTCACTCCTGCGAACGAGCGCAGGTAAGCGGAAAGCAGCGGTATAGCAGGGGATTTGACGCCTGCAATCCGGCAATATCAAGAAAATGGGCCACCGGCCGCACGGATTTGAACAAGGCTCGGCTGCAGGCGACGCCACGGATCGTTGCGACGCTGCCGATCATCGTCTAACGTCCGGCGTCCGTTTTCCGCCATCGCGCGATCCGCAAGGTTCATGTTTTCCCGTCTCCTGTTTTTCGTGGCGTTGCTTCTGATCCCGGGCGTGTTGCGGGCGGAAGAAACACCGGTCCAGAAGGCCGGATTCGCGAAGAAGCTGACCATCTATCTCGCCCATGGGCCAGCGAACGCCTGCGGCGCCGGCTGCGATCGCTGGATCGCGATCGAAGGCGAGATCGATCGGGAAGCCGCGCAGCGGATTCGCACCTTCCTGTTTGCCGTCAAGGACAGGCAGCTTCCGATCTACCTTCATTCGCCGGGCGGAAACGTCGAGCAGTCCTATGGGATCGCGCGGTTCCTGCGCGCGCACAAGGCAATCGCCCGAGTCGGCCGTACCATCGTGCCGGCCTGTTCCACCGGCACGCAGATCGACACCGCATGCCTGAAGATCAAGGCTGCCAAGGGCGAGGTCGAGGCCGAGCTCGCCACGCGCAACGCGATGTGCGTGTCGGCCTGCGCCTATCTGTTCCTGGGCGCGACCAGCCGCGAAGTGGCGCCCGATTCGGTGCTCGCGGTGCATAACTCCAAGCTGATGTTCGTCGTCCACGGGCATCCGCCTGCGCAGGTCGTCGCGGACTTCAGGCGGCGCGAGATGGTAAGCGCCGATCGCGACCGCAATGTATTCCTCGCGGCGATGGGCATCAGCCATGAACTCAGCGACCTCATCAAGTCCGTGAAGTTCGAGGACCTGCACGTGCTGACGCGGCCGGAGCTCTATCGATTCGGCATCGATACGCGGCCGCTGCCGGAAACCCTGTGGGCGGTGGAGAAGGAGACACGGCCCTATGTTCGCAAGATCGTGCAGCAGAAAAGGGCCGACGGCAGCGCGTTCCGCATGATGGAGTGGCGGCTGTTCTGCGAGAGCAAGGATCGCGGGCGGCTGATGTTCGTGCGCGAGTTCGAGGAGGGGGCAGCCGGCAAGACCACGGTGCTGATGATGGCCGGCGCGACCAAGACCGTTGCATTCGGCCGGTCGGCGCGGTTCGGCAAATACGAGGTCTGGAGCGAGGCGGTGACCTCGGACATCGTCAAGGCGATGCTCGCGGCCCCGCATCTGCAGATCGGCGAAAGCCCGCCGGCAACCGACGCCAAGCCTGACGCCAAGTCCGACGTCAAGTCTGACACCAAGTCCGGCCTTGCGACATTCGATATCGGCACCATCGGGCTGGAGCAGGGCTGGACGCAGCTTCTGGCATCATGCCCGGCGGCGACCACCGGTCCGAAGCCTGCGAGCCCATTGCCGGCCGCCGCGTCGCCGAGCGTCAGCGCGGTGCCGGCGGCGTCACCGTCGCCATGAACGCAAGAGGCGCCGTTCGATCAGGTGCCATGCATTTAGATGCAGTTGCATCGATCTCGGAGTCTGCTTAACACCGCGGCGTGAAACGCTTCGCCCCCACCGCATTGATGCTCGGCAACATCGTCACCGGCTGCTCGGTGCTGGCGCCGGCCGGCATGCTGGCGGAGTTGTCCGACGGACTCGGCGTCACGATCCACACGGCGGGTCTCCTGATCACCTTCGGCGCGATCGTGCTGTGCGTGGGCTCGCCGGTGACGGCGTGGCTGACCAGCCGGATCGAGCGGCGGGCGCTGCTGACGGCGACGCTGCTGGTGCTGACGCTGACCAATGCGGCATCCGCCTTCGTGCCGAACTACGACAGCCTCCTGATCATTCGGCTGGTGATGCTCGCGGTCGGCGTGCTCTACACGCCGCAGGCGGCGGGCACCGCGGCACTGATCGTGCCGGTGGAGAAGCGCGGCAGCACGATTGCCTACATCTTTCTCGGCTGGTCGCTCGCCGCCGCGATCGGGCTGCCGCTGATCACCTTCATCGCAAGCCGCTACGGCTTTCGCGCGACCTATGGCGCGATCGCGCTGACCGGGCTCGTCAGTTCCCTACTGCTGTGGTGGCGGCTGCCAGGCGGATTGCACGGCGCGCCGGTTGATCTCCGAACCTGGGTCGATCTCGGCCGCAATCCGATGGTCATTCTGCTGCTGTCGATCACGACGCTGCAGATGTCCGGCCAGTTCGTGGTGTTCACCTTCATGGGGCCGCTGCTCGCCAAACTGACTGGCGCCAATGCGGACGCCGTCGGGATCGTGTTCGCGCTCTACGGCATCTTCGGGTTCGTCGGCATCGTGATCGCAACGCGCGTGGTGGACTCGTGGGGCGCCTGGAAAACCTCGGTCCTGTTCACCGTGCTGCTGCTCGCAGGCGTCGCCGGCTGGGCGCTGAGCGCCGGCGCCTACGCCCTGATGGCCGCCTCCGTCGCGGTGTGGGGCCTCGGCTTTGCATCGACCAATTCGATGCAGCAGGTACGCCTGGTCGGTGCGGCGCCGGCGCTCGCTTCGGCGTCGGTCTCGCTCAATACCTCGGTGCTGTATATCGGCCAGGCCATCGGCTCCGCGATCGGCGGCTTGCTGTTCGCCCGCGAATGGCTGCACAGCGCAGGCTACGTGGCTACGGCCTTCGTCGCGGCGGCGCTCGCGGTCGTGGTCGTCACGCGGCCGCGACGGACGGCCGCCACCGCCGCAGCCGAGTGAACGGTTGGCTTTCACGTTTGTGTTCGCGAGAGCATCCCAACAACGATCCGCGTGCGGAACATCAGGGAGCTCGACTGCGCGTCACCACCTCACGCTTTGGCTGGGCACGATGAACGCCGTCGTGCTCGGCTTGTTCGGATTGTGGGTGAAGTAGCCGTAGGCGGCGACGATCACGACGAGCAAGGCAAGCACGGCCAGCAAGTCGATCTGCCGGGGATCATGACCGTTGTGGCTGATTTTCCAGCGCATTGTTGTTTCCTCCCCAAAGGGGGCAATGAAACAATGCGCCAACTATCGCCACAGTTCCGCCGGGCAGCAATGCGCGCTGCGCTTGGACGTGCCGCAGCAACCGATCAATTGTCGTTGACGCCGCCGCGTCAACCGTTGTTGGCGCCGCGTCAGCCTTCGTTGACGCCGCGCCAGCGGCCATAGCGCCAGGGCAGGTACCAGCGTGCCCCGCGCGGCTTCGTGAGCGGGACATTATCGATCCCGGATGTTCCCCAGGGCTGGCAGCGCAGCAGCCGCGCCAGCGTCATCCAGCCGCCGCCCCACAGGCCGAAGCGTTCGATCGCCTCGTCGCCATAGACCGAGCAGGTCGGCAGATGCCGGCAGTTGTAGCCGACCAGCGGCGACAGCGTGTGCCGGTAGATCCAGATCAAAGCGCGGCCGAGGTTGCGCGGCAAGCGGCGCATGGTGCTGGCACAGTCCATGCATCGTGGATGGTGTGTCGTTGAATGGTTTGTCGGCGGCATACGCAAGTATGTACGTAGTCTTGCGGGGGTTCCAAGCCAAGGAACTGTTTTCTTGCAGATATTTACGCCACAGTTCGTTATTATTGCACAGCACCGATGGCGCTGCAGCAAGGGCTCTATGGACGGTCCGGGTCAGCAACGCTACCGTTCCCATAACGCGCCGCTGACAGAATCGTGGCGCATTGCCATGGGGCCATTGCCACCGCTCGCATCACCAAGGGCTTGGGGGAAGGAACCAAATTGAGGCTCGTCAGGTCGCTCTCGTTGCGCAGTTGGGCGCTTACCGCCGCCGTTGCTCTTTGCTTCGCGGTTTCCGGCACCGCCGCCATGGCGGGCGGTTCCGCGCAGGCCAATTCGACCCTCGAAGAGCGCAAGCTGCCGATGAAGTTCAGCTGGATCGCCTGCCAGCCGAATTGCCGCGGCTGGGTGTCCGCGGTCGGCATCATCACGGCCGATAGTCCCAGGGAATTCGACGAGTTCGCGCGCGGCCGCCAGCTCAACGGCGCCACCATCGTGCTCGATTCCAGCGGCGGCTCGGTCAACGACGCGATCGCGCTCGGCCGCCGCTTCCGCGGTCTCGGCGTGCTGACCACGGTCGGCACCAGCGTCGTCAATCAGGCCGCGCAGGGCGGCCGCGCGAGCGTTCTGCCCGATGCTTATTGCGAGTCGATGTGCGTGTTCCTGCTGTTGTCGGGCAAGACGCGCTACGTTCCGCCGGCCGCCCATGTTCGCGTACATCAGATCTGGATGGGCGATCGCGCCGACGACGCCAAGGCGGCGAGCTACACCGCGCAGGACCTGATGATCGTCGAGCGCGATATCGGCCGTCTTGCCAAATACACCTTCGATATGGGCGGCGCGGGTGATCTGCTGGCGCTCTCGCTCAGCGTGCCGCCGTGGGAGGACCTGCACGAATTGTCGGCGGCCGAATTGCGGCTGACCAATCTCATCACCACCGATGCGGTTGCCGACGTGCTGCCGCGGCAGGACAACAGCAAGGACAACGCTATTCCCGTCGCCGAGGCGAAGCCGAAGAACAACGATCGCTTCTTGAGCAGCGCGATGGAGGGCGAGGCGTCGCAGGCGAGAGCGACCAAGACCGCCGAGGTCGTGGTGCCGACCGGCGGCAGCGCAGCGCCGGCGCCGGTCCAGCCCGCGCAGTAAGAACGCACATTGTCGCGTCGTTCCGGGACGCGTAAGCGGACCACAGATGCGCAATTGCGCATCGGGGAACCTCGAGATTCCGGGTTCGATGCTGCGCATCGCCCCGGAATGACCTGACATGCAATTTTACGCCGGCTGCTTTGCCTTGGCCTCGATCTGGCCGATCGCATCGACCACTGCATCGAAGGTCAGCAGGGTCGAGGCATGGCGGGCCTTGTAGTCGCGCACCGGCTCGAGCAGCGCGATATCGGCCCATTTGCCGCCCTGCGGGGGCTGGCCATTTTCCTTCAGCATCTTGCGGACCGTCTCGCGCAATTCGCGCAGCTCATCAGCGGTCGAGCCCACCACCTGGCTCGCCATGATCGAGGAGGAGGCCTGGCCGAGCGCACAGGCCTTCACGTCATGGGCGAAGTCCGTCACCACGGGACCGTCCATCTTGAGGTCGACCTTGACGGTTGAACCGCACAATTTGGAGTGTGCGGTGGCGCTGGCGTCCGGGTCGGCCAGCCGTCCGAGGCGCGGAATATTGCCGGCCAACTCGATGATCCGCTTGTTGTAAATGTCGTTCAGCATGGGGACAGATGCCTGGTTCCGGCGGTGCCGGGCGCTCTTGGCGGCTGGGTTGCACCGTCCTATATATGGACGGCAACGCCGGAAACATAGCCCGGCCATGCAGCCACCGCGGCCCACCTCCGCCGCGGCGGTGCTACAATTGTGGGACTCAGGCGCCCGGCGGTCGAACCATCCGCCCCGTCTGCCCGGTGACACATCCGGACCAAGGTCAAATCCGAGGGCCGGTCGAACGGAGAAGACATGGACGCCTTGATCAAATCGATTCGCCCCAACAAGCCGGCCGACGCGAAGCCCGGCGAGCTCGACCCCTCAGAATTCATGACGGCGGCCGTCCGCGCCGACCAGCCACGCCCGTCGCGGGCGGAGGCGGAGGACGCCGTGAAGACGCTGCTCGCCTATATCGGCGAGAACACCGGCCGCGAGGGACTGCTCGACACGCCGCGCCGGGTCGTCGAGGCCTATGACGAGCTCTATCAGGGCTACCACCAGTGCCCGGCCGAGGTACTGAACCGCACCTTCGGCGAGACCGCCGGCTACGACGATTTCGTCCTCGTCCGCGACATCGAGTTCACCTCGCAGTGCGAGCATCACATGATGCCGTTCTACGGCAAGGCGCATATTGCCTATACGCCGGTGGAGCGCGTCGTCGGCCTCTCCAAGCTGGCGCGGCTGACCGATATCTTCGCCCGCCGTCTGCAGACCCAGGAGCATCTCACCGCGCAGGTCGCGGCTGCGATCGACGAGGTGCTGAAGCCCCGCGGCGTTGCCGTGCTGATCGAGGCGGAGCATACCTGCATGTCGGTGCGCGGCGTTGCCAAGCATGGTGCATCGACCTTCACCAGCCGCTTCACCGGCATGTTCCGCGACAATCCGGCGGAGCAGCAGCGTTTCCTGTCCCTGGTGCGAGGACCGAACCGGTAACCTCGCATTTTCCTGAGCGAGGTTTTGCGTGTCCGCAGCGACCCACGATCACGACCGCGAGGAGGGGCTGGCCTTCCAGCCCAAATTCGACGCGGCAGGCCTTGTGACCTGCGTCGCGACCGATGCCGCGACCGGCGATGTGCTGATGGTCGCGCACATGAATGACGAGGCCCTGCGCAAGACGATCGCGACCGGCGAAGGCTGGTACTTCAGCCGCTCGCGCAATGCGCTGTGGCGCAAGGGCGAGAGCTCGGGCCAGACCCAGCGCGTGGTCGAGATCCGGATGGATTGCGATCAGGACGCGGTGTGGATCAAGGTCGAGCAGATCGGCGCCGCCTGCCACACCGGACGGCGCTCCTGCTTCTATCGCGCGGTGAAGGACGAGGGCGGGCATGTCAGCCTGTCCTTTGTCGACGCCAAGAAGCTGTTCGATCCGGCGCAGGTCTATCGCAAATAGATCATTGATCTGAATCAAGTACAGCGCGGCGAAGTCGTGTACTTCGTGGCCCCTGTTACGCCATGCGCAAGCCGTTGCGCATGGTCGTCACTGGGGGTGAACTGTGGCGCATCGCCTGATACCGCTTGTTGGGTTTTTTGCCTGGGCTGTGTGGCCGATCGGCGAGGCGCAATCGCAAACCACCGAGCGTGCGCCCGATACGATGGCCGCGCGCGTCCTTGCCTGTGCGCCGTGTCACGGCGCCGAAGGCGAGGGCACCAGCGACGCCTATTTCCCGCGGCTGGCCGGCAAGCCGGCAGGCTATCTCTACAACCAGCTCATCGCATTCCGGGATGGACGGCGGAAATATCCGCCGATGAACTACCTGCTGGAGTTTCAGACCGACGATTACCTGAAGAAGATCGCCGAATATTTCGCCTCGCTCAGGCCGGCATTTCCGCCGCCGGTCCCGCCGGTCGACAGCAAGGAGATTCTGGCGCGCGGCGAGACGATCGTGAAGAACGGCGATCCGCAGCACGGCATTCCGCCCTGTTCGGCCTGTCATGGTCCTACATTGGGGGGCATGGAGCCCGGCATTCCCGGCCTGCTTGGCCTGCGCGCCGCCTATATCAGCGGCCAGCTCGGCGGCTGGCGCTACGGCACGCGGACCGCGTTCGCTCCCGATTGCATGCAGATCGTCGCGAGCCTGCTGACGGAGGACGACGTGAAGGCGGTGGCAGCCTACCTGTCGTCGCGTCCGGCGCCGGCGGATCCATCCTTCGCGCCGCGAGGCAGCCTTCCGATGCCGCTCGAATGCGGCAGCGAACCGCATTGAAGGGATCGTGCCGATGTCGCGAACCTTAACAGGACTGCTTGTCGGACTGATGCTGGCACTGTCGCCGATTGGGGCATCGGCGCAGCAGAAGGCGGCCGATCCGGCCGTGCTCGCCAAGGGCGAGTATCTCGCACGCGCCGGCGATTGCATCGCCTGCCACACCGCGCGCGAAGGCAAGACCTTCGCCGGCGGGCTGCCGATGAAGACGCCATTCGGCACGCTCTACACGTCGAACGTCACGCCCGACCCGCAGACCGGGATCGGCACATGGACGTCGGATCAGTTCTACCAGATGATGCACAATGGCCGCTTCCCCGATGGCGGCCTGGTCTATCCGGCGATGCCGTTCGCCTCCTATACCAAGGTGACGCGCGAGGACAGCGACGCGATCTACGCCTATTTGCGCACGGTGCCGCCGGTCAGGCAGCTCAACAAGCCGCATGACCTGACATTCCCGTTCAACAACCGCTCGCTGATCATTGGCTGGCGCACGCTGTTCTTCAGGGAAGGCGAGTTCAAGCCTGATCCGACGAAGTCGGCGGAGTGGAACAGAGGTAACTATCTGGTCGAGGGGCTAGGGCATTGCGGGATGTGTCATACCCCGATCAATGCGCTCGGCGGCAGCAAGCAGTCGCAGGCCTTCGAGGGCGGCCTGATCCCGATGCAGAACTGGTACGCGCCATCGCTGACCTCCAACAAGGAGACCGGGCTCGGCGACTGGACGATCGAGGAGATCGTCGACTATCTGCGCAAGGGCGTGTCCGCCAAGGGCGCCGTGTACGGGCCGATGGCCGAGGTCGTCTACAACAGCCTGCAATATCTCAATGATGATGATGCGCGCGCGATGGCGGTCTACCTGAAGGGCCTTGCGCAGGGCGGTCCTCCGGAGAAGGCGTCGACTTCGCTACCGTCGGCCGAGAGCAGTCTGCTGCTGTCCTTTGGCAAGTCGATCTATGACCGCGACTGCGCAAGCTGTCATGGCGCGACCGGGCAGGGCATGCCGCCGGATTATCCGCCGCTTGCCGGCAATCAGTCGATCCAGATGGTCTCCGCGGTGAACCCGATCCGGATGGTGCTCAATGGCGGGTATCCGCCGGGCACGTCGGGCAATCCGATGCCCCACGGCATGCCGCCGTTCGCGCAGAAGCTGTCGGATGACGAGGTCGCGGCTGTCGTGACCTACATCCGAACGGCTTGGGGCAATCGCGGCGAGCCGGTGTCGGCGCGGCAGGCCAACGAACTGCGGGCAGCAACGCTGAACTAAAGCATGATCCGGAAAAGTGCGAAGCGGTTTTCCGAAACGATCATGCTCAAACAAAGGAGCTAAAGCGCGATGACTAGTCAACCTCGTCTCGTCGCGCGTTAAGGGGAGCGCGATCATGATCAACTCGTCTTCGCCGCAACCGCCGGCATCGGGCTCGGAAGACGATGATGTCGAGACCATCGTACGCGCCGGTCCGGGCGGCGCGGTCGCGGTCGCGGGCATTGCGACGGCCGTCGTGGTCGGGTTGTGGTTTGCATTCTATCTACTGGTCTTCCTGCCGCGGAGCGTTCCCTGATGGCGAGCGAGACTGACCACAGCCTCGGCGAGGCCGTTGCCGCACGGATCGAGCGGCGCTGGGCGACGCTGTCGATCGTCATTGTCGGCGTCCTGGTCGGCATGGCGGCCTATATCGGCATCCATCAGGCGACGATGCCGCAGGGCCGGGTCGAAACCGCCGATCCCAAGACGCTGCATCTGTCGGGCGAATTCGTCGAAAGCAATCTCGGCAGCGAAATGCAAGCCGACGGATCGGTCACCGTGCGCGCGATTGGCCAGCAATATTCCTTCACACCGCAATGCATCGTGGTGCCCGCGGAGACGCCGATCACCTTCCGCGCCACCAGCGCCGATGTCGTCCACGGTTTCCTGATCGAGGGCACCAACATCAACACGATGCTGGTGCCGGGCTACGTCACCGACCTGCCGGTGCGCTTCAAGGCGCCGGGCGATCACGTGATGCCGTGCCAGGAATTCTGTGGCATCGGCCACCAGGGCATGTGGGGCAAGGTCAAGGTGGTCGACAAGGCTGCGTTCCGTGACATGGCGGCAGCGAAGCGGAGGCTGACCTGTGTTGATTAACAAGCGGCTGATCGCGGTGCATTTCTGGCTTGCCTTCATCGTGTTCGGCGTCGCGCTGGTGCTCGGCGCCTGGCAGATGTTCGTCCGCAGCCCGTTGAACGCCTGGCATTTCAATCCGGAATTCTACTATCGCTCGGTCACCGCCCATGGCTCGGCGATGGGATACGTATTCCCGACACTGATCGCGATGGGATTCGGTTACGCGATCACCGAAGCCTCGCTCGAGAAAGAGCTGGTTGGACGGCGCTGGGCCTGGGTGGGCTTCTTCCTGGTCGCCGTCGGCGCCGTTGTCGCGATGATCCCGGTGTCGCTCGGGCTCGCCTCGGTGCTCTACACCTTCTATCCGCCGATGGTCGGCAATCCCTTCTATTACATCGGCGTCGTCATGGTCGTGGTCGGCTCATGGATCTGGGTCGCGCTGATGGTGACCAATTTCGTGATCTGGAAGCGCGAGAACCCGGGCAAGCCGGTGCCGCTTGCGATGTATGCCAATGTTGCGGGCTCACTGCTCTGGGGCTGGACCGCGGTCGGCGCGGCGCTTGAGATCCTGTTCCAGATCCTGCCCGTGGCGCTTGGGCTGAAGTCGACGATCGATGCGGGGCTGGCCCGCGTCTTCTTCTCCTGGACGCTGCATGCCATCGTCTATTTCTGGCTGATCCCGACCTACATCGCCTATTACACGATCTTTCCGCGCGCGATCGGCGGCCGGCTCTTCAGCGACGCGATGGCGCGGATTTCGTTCATCCTGTTCGTCGTGGTGGCGATGCCGATCGGCGTGCATCACCTGTTTGCCGACCCGCAGGTCGGCGCCGGATTCAAGTTCATGCATTCGGTGTTCACCGGCCTCGTCGCGCTGCCGACGCTGCTCACGGTGTTCACGATCTGCGCGTCGGCGGAGATTGCCAGCCGCCTGCGTGGCGGCCGCGGCGCCTTCGGCTGGATCGGCGCGCTGCCGTGGTCCAATCCGATCATGCTGGCGACGGCGCTGTCGCTGGTCATGCTCGGCTTCGGAGGCGCCGGCGGTCTGATCAACATGAGCTATCAGCTCGACGCCACCGTGCACAACACGCAGTGGATCACCGGCCATTTCCACCTGATCTTCGGTGGCGCCATCGTGATCATGTATTTTGCCATCGCCTATGATCTGTGGCCGCATCTGACCGACCGTGCGCTGGACAGTTTTGGCCTGATGCGCACGCAGCTCTGGCTGTGGTTCATCGGTATGATCGTGACCACCTTCCCGTGGCACTATGTCGGTATTCTCGGCATGCCGCGCCGCATGGCGTATTACGACTATGCCAACCCGGCGATCTCGCCACAGGCCTTGTCGGTCACGATGTCGGCGATCGGCGGGCTCATTCTTCTGATATCGGGCCTGCTGTTCCTGCTGGTGCTGATCCGCGGGCAGTTCGGTGCGCGAGGCGAGGCGGGTGCGTACCGCTTCGCGGTGCCGTTGCACATGCCCGCGCGGATTCCGGTCGCGCTCAACTCATTCGGCCTGTGGCTCGCGTTGATGGTCGGTCTCACCGTGGTGAACTATGGTTTCCCGATTGCGCAGTTGATGGCGCTGAACGAGACCAGCGTGCCTGCGGTCTATGTCGGAGCCGGCCGATGAGCGACCAGCCGCTGTTCTCGCTGCGCAATCCGTGGTTCGGCGCCAGCGTCGGCATCACGGCCGCCATCGCCGTGCTGTCGGCCGTCGCCGGCCTGATCTGGTTGCCGCTGGCGCAGCCCAACCTGAAGCTTGCGGGGGTCTGGGATGCGATCTGCAGCGCGGCCGGCGTTCCGCGTGCCGCCGTGCAGGAGCCCGGCATCAAGCCGGATTTCAAGACGTCCAATGTCATCATGACGTCGGAGATGCTGACCAAGGCAGATCAGGTCTCGATCGGGCGGGGCGCAACGCTGGCGCAGCGCTGCGCGATCTGCCACGGACCGCAGGGCGTCAGCGACGCTCATTCACCGAACCTCGCCGGGCAATTTGCCGCGGTGACGTACAAGGAGCTGAATGACTTCAAGACCGGCGCGCGGGTCAGCGTGGTGATGAGCCCGTTCGCAGCGGCGATGAGCGATCAGGACATGAAGGATGTCGCGGCCTATTACGCCTATCTGCCGCGGGTGCCTTCGAACAATCTGGATACCGGGCGTCCCGCGCCGGCGATCGTGGTGACGGGCGCCCCGATGCGCAACATCGCGCCTTGCGGCTCCTGCCACGGCGATGTCGACAACAAGGCGGGAAGCCCCTGGCTGGGCGGCCAGTCGGCAGTCTACATCAAGGCGCAGCTCGAGGCCTTTGCATCCGGCGCCCGCCGCAACGACATCAGCCAGCAGATGCGCAACATCGCGCGCCAGATGACGGCCGAGGAGATCGACCAGGTCGCGCACTACTACGAGGCCCAGCCCTGAACCGGCGCTATTAACGCGCCATTAACCATAATTACGGCACCTTGATGGAACATGGGTGCCGATTGCCGGCGCCCGGCAAGGCACCCGGACAGATGGCGGTCGACCTCTTCAATGCGACGGCTTCGGCAGGTGTCGATTCCTCGCGCCTGAAGGTGGCGAGCTCGATCAAGCAGGCGGCCGCGACCACCGGCACGAGCTTCGAATATCTGCTCACCACCGCGAAGATGGAATCCAATTTCAATCCGCGGGCCGGCGCCACGACCTCGTCGGCGCATGGACTTTATCAATTCATCGACCAGACCTGGCTCGGCACCGTCAAGGAGGCCGGAAGCCAGCTCGGCTATGGCCAGTACGCCGACGCCATCACCAGGAATTCCGACGGCAGCTATTCGGTCAGCGATCCCTCGGCGCGCGCCGCGGTCATGAAGCTGCGCGACGATCCGGACGCGGCGTCCTCGATGGCGGCGGTGCTGACGCAGTCCAACAGCTTCAAGCTTACCGGCAAGCTCGGCCGCCGTCCGACCGATGCCGAACTCTACATGGCCCACTTCATGGGCGTCGGCGGCGCCGGCAAGTTGATCTCGAGTGCCGAGGACAGCCCGAGCGCCAATGCGGCCACGATGTTTCCGAAGGCGGCGGCCGCCAACCAGTCGATCTTCTACGACAAGTCGGGCAGCGCGCGCAGCGTCAGCCAGGTCTATTCGGTGCTGACCACGCGCTACGCCGCGGCCGCGAACTCCAAGGATACACGCACCGCCTTCGCCGCGGCGGGCGGCGACACCATGTCGCCTTACGCGATCGCAGGCGCGGCGCCCACACAAGCGCTGACCATGGACACCGCGTCCTATCTCTCGACCTTCCCCGACTCCCGGTCGGCGACGCCCGTCGCTGCGACCTCGGCCGTCGCATCGGCGCAGCCGGCGCCGACCTTCCGCTCGCTCTACCAGGCCGGCGACCGCTCGGAGCCGATCTCGCCGGCGGTGCAGGAGCTGTGGGGCAATTCCTCCTCGCTGACGTCATCGGCGACGCCGAAGGTCCGCGCGCCCGGGCGGCTTGACCTGTTCAGCGATCCGAGCGGCACCTACAGCAACGGCTAGCGCTGCCCTGCTGCGCGCGCGAAGCTGCACGCAGTTGCCGTCTTAACGAAACGTCAATAATCCCAAACGTTTATGGTGAACCCTTTATTAAGCGTCATGGTTTATTTTTCCTTGTAGTGGCGTCGTATGCCGATGCCGTTTCGTTGCGTAAGCCGGAAGGACCATGATCGTTCGGCAGTTTATTAGTTGGATTAGGACCGCTCCAGCAGGTGAGCGAGCAGAGGCGACACGGGCGTTGGCCCGGGCCTGGCTCATCTCGGATCTCACCGAGGACGACCGCATCGCAGCCGAAGGCGCGCTGCTGATGCTGCTCGACGACCCGTCGCCGCTGGTGCGGCAGGCGATGGCCGAGGTGTTCGCGCGCAGCGTGGACGCGCCTGCCGCAATCGTACAGGCGCTGTCGGCCGACCAGCCGGCGATCGCGCTGCTGGTGCTGGAGCATTCACCGCTCCTGATCGATGCCGACCTCGTCGACATCGTCGCCACTGGCTCCGACGAGATGCAGTGCGCGATCGCGCGCCGCACCAATCTGCCGGCCTCCGTCGCCGCCGCGATTGCCGAGGTCGGCTCGGCGGCCGCCGCGCTCGAGCTGATCGAGAATCCTTACGCCGGCCTCGCGCCGTTCTCCTGGGATCGCATCGTCGAGCGCCACGGCCATCTCGCCGCCATCAGGGAATCGATGCTGCAGCTGGAAGACTTGCCGTCGGCAACGCGGCTGGCGCTGGTCGCAAAGCTCTCCGACACGCTGGCGCAGTTCGTCGTCGCGCGAAACTGGCTCGGTGCCGATCGCGCCGACCGGATTGCCGGCGAGGCCAGGGAACGCTCCACGGTGAACATCGCCGCGCGCGCCTTCGGCGACGACATGCAGAACCTGATCACGCATCTGCGCGCCACCGGGCAATTGACCGCCGGGTTGATCCTGCGCGCGCTGCTGTCGGGCAATCTCGATCTGTTCGGGGCGGCGCTCGCTGAACTCTCTGGACTGCCCTATGGCCGCGTCTCCGCGTTGTTGAACGACCGCGGCGGCAACGGCCTGCAGGCGCTGCTGCGCCGCGCCGGCTTGCCGGAATCCACCTACGCCGCGTTCCGCGTCGCGCTCGAGGCCAGCCACGAGGTCGGCTATGTCGACAGCGGTGACGGCGCGGCGCGGCTGCATCGCCGCATGGTGGAGCGGGTGCTGACGCATTGCGAGACCGATCATTCGGCGGCCGAGCCGCTCCTGATCCTGCTGCGCCGCTTTGCGACCGAATCGGCCCGCGAGGACGCACGGATGTTCTGCGAGGAGCTCGCCGCGGAAGACGCCATCGCGGTGCTGCCCTACGACGACGATCTCATCGCGGCCTGAGGGCCGCGCTTCCTTCCCATCGATGGATGCTTGAGTGGGTTGCGCAACGCGAGCAGCCGGCCGCGCGGCTATTCGCCGGGCACGATGCTCGGCGCGAGGATCGCCTCGAGGTGTTCGGGACGGTCGCGGTTGGCGTGGGTCAGGAATTCATCGGCGATGCCGCGGAGCTGCTTGCTCAGCACGCCGGCGACGACCGCGGTGTCGAGCTTGGTGCGGTTGCGCACGATCGCCTGCACGGCGTTGATGTGGTGCGCAATCAGCTGCGGCGGCACGGCGCCGAGATCCGGCGCGTGCTCGATGATGCGGCACAGGCTCTCCGCGGCTGCGGCGGCCGACGGATAGCCGAATGTCGCGGCATCGCCCTTGATGTCATGCGCGGCGCGGAACAGCTCCTCGCGCGTCTTGTCGCTGAAGCCCTCGCGCAGCACGGTGGCGTGCGCGGCGGAGAGGCGGTCGGCCTCGATCGTCATCCACTCCTTGAACTCGCCCGACAGCCCGGCGAGCGCCTTTTCGGCGCGGCCGACCGGATCGTCGAGATCGCTCTCGGGGACGCGCAGCAGCATCTTGCGCAGCGGATTGGGCTGCGTGATCACGTGGTGCGTGCCGAAACTCTTGACCTCGATCGTCCCGGGTTTGTCTTTCGCCATGGCGATGTCCTAGATGGCCGAGCGCGCCTTTTCGAGCAGCGACGGTTGTTGCAGCACCTCGACCTCGCCGCTGCCGCGGCGTTCGGGGCCGATATAGGTGTTGGTGGTGTTCCGGCGGCGGTCGGGGCCGAAATAGGTCTTGGTCTTGATGAAGGGCCGCGGGTTGGCGACCACGTTCATGATGCGCTGGTAGAGGCCCTTGGCCGAGATCGGCTTGGCCAAGAATTCGGTGACGCCGGCATCGCGCGCCACCGTGACGCGGCGCTTCTCGGAATGGCCGGTCAGCATGATGATCGGCGCGTAGGGATTGCCCTTGGATTCCGGCTGCCGGATCATCTGCGCGAGCTCGAGCCCGTCGAAGATCGGCATCGACCAGTCGGTGATGACGATGTCGGGCACGTAGTGCGTATACATCTCGAGCGCGGTGGCGCCGTCCTCGGCCTCATACACCTCGCGCGCGCCGAACGAATGCAAAAGCGTCCGCAGGATGCGGCGCATGTGCGGATTGTCGTCGCAAATCAAAAATCGCAGCTTGTTGAAATCGATGCGATACATGGTCCGGCCCTGATAGGGCATACCGGGCCAATGCGGTATTACCCGACGTTAACCATATCCCGCCCGGGGTTAATGATTGGTTGCCGGGCAAGGAGGCAGACGCCGTCAGTAGCCGAACTGCTCGCGCAGGATGCGTTCTTCCAGCGAGTGGCCGGGGTCGAACAGCATCCGCATCGCGATCGTCTTGTCGGACAGCACCTCGACCCGGCGGACGTCGCGGACCTCGTCATGGTCGGCGACCGCGGCGACCGGGCGCTTCTCGCCCTCGATCACCTCGATCACCACGAAGGCGGAATTCGGCAGCAGCGCGCCGCGCCAGCGCCGCGGCCGGAACGCGCTGATCGGGGTCAGCGCCAACAGCGCCGCGTTGATCGGCAGGATCGGCCCTTGGGCGGAGAGGTTGTAGGCGGTCGATCCGGCCGGCGTTGCCACCAGGATGCCGTCGGCCATCAGCTCGGGCATCCGCTCGTGCTCGTCGATCAGGATGCGCAGCTTGGCGACCTGGTAGGTCTGCCGGAACAGCGCGACCTCGTTGATGGCGTGATGCAGATGCACGGCACCGCGGATGTCGGTCGCGCGCATCAACAGCGGATTGATCAGCGACTCCCGCGCGGCGTCAAGCCGGGCGCGCAGATCATGCGTCGAATATTCGTTCATCAGGAACCCGACGGTGCCGCGGTGCATGCCGTAGATCGGCTTGCCGCTGCGCATGTTGGCGTGCAGCGTCTGCAGCATCAAACCGTCGCCGCCGAGCGCGACCACGACGTCGGCATCCGCGGGTAGATGGTTGCCGTACATTTCCGTCAGCTGCTCGAGCGCCGACTGCGCTTCCACGCTCGCGCTGGCGACGAAGGCGATCTTGTCATACCGCTTGGAGCTGGCCATTCGCTCACGAACTCGTTTGGCACGGAACACGCCGCGCTCGTCTATACATCCCGGGCGGCCTTGTCGAGATGGTCCGGGAACGGACCGCATGCCACGCCGCCGCCGCCAAACTAGCGCAGTTTGTTGCTGGATTGCGTAAATCGGGGCGCAGGGAGTGAACGATATGGCTAACAGTCTTGCGACACGGCTCGCCGCGGCGTTGCTGGTGGCCTGTCTTGCGACCGTGGCGCGAGCCGACGATGACGTCCCGCAGCCATCGCCGTCGCCGAGCGCGCAGGCCCCAAGCGGCCAGAACCCAAGCGGCCAGAGCCCAGGTGGCCAGAACCCGAGCGGCCAGAAGGGGCGGGCAGGACGCGGCGGCGAGGCCGGCTCTGGCGCCAACGCTACGGCCAGCGGCTCGACCGCCGAGCAGCACCGCCTGCCGCCGGACTCCACGACCAAGCAATCGGTCGCGCTGTCTTCCCGCACGCTGAACTTCAGCGCGACCGCGGGCTCGATCCGCGTGTTCGACGACAAGGGCGAGCCGCTCGCCGACATCGCCTATACATCCTACCAACTCGACGGTGCCGAGAAGGCAAATCGGCCGGTAACCTTCCTGTTCAACGGCGGTCCGGGCTCCGCGTCGGCCTGGCTGCAATTGGGCAATGTCGGGCCGTGGCGGCTGCCGTTCGACGGCGCGGTGTCCTCGGCCGCGCCCGAGCTGCAGGCCAATGCCGATACCTGGCTCGATTTCACCGATCTCGTCTTCATCGACCCTGTCGGCACCGGCTACAGCCGCTTTGTCACCACCTCGGAGGAGGCGCGCAAGCGCTTCTTCACCGTCGACGGCGACGCCAATTCGGTCGCGCTGGTGATCCGCCGCTGGCTGGAGAAATACGACCGGCTGACCTCGCCGAAATATCTCGTCGGCGAAAGCTATGGCGGCATTCGCGGGCCCAAGGTGGTGCGCAATCTGCAAATGCAGCAGGGCGTCGGCGTCCGCGGCCTGGTGCTGATCTCGCCGGTGCTCGATTTCCGCGAATATACCGGCTCCAGCCTCCTGCAATATGTCGCAAGCCTGCCGACCATGGCGGCGGTCGCGCGACAGGCAAAGGGCCCGGTGACGCGTGAGGATCTCGCCGACGTCGAGAGCTACGCGCGCGGCGATTTCCTGCTCGACCTCGTCAAGGGGCAGGCCGACACCGAGGCCACCACGCGGCTCGCCGACAAGGTCGCTAGCCTGACCGGCATCGATCAGGTGGTGAGCCGCAGGCTCGCCGGCCGTTTCGACATCGGCGAATTCCGCCGCGAGTTCGATCGCAAGAACGGCAAGGTGACCGGCCGCTACGACGCCTCCATCGAGGGCTTCGATCCTTATCCGGATTCCAGCTATTTCCGTTTCAACGATCCGTCCGGCGATCCGCTGATGGCGCCCTTGACCAGCGCCGCCGTCGACCTCACCACGCGCAAGCTGAACTGGCGGCCGGACGGCTCCTATCATCTGCTCAGCGAAAGCGTGAACAAGGCCTGGGAGTTCGGTCACGGCATCAGTCCGGCGGAGTCGGTGACGCAGCTTCGCCAGGCGCTGGCGCTCGACCCCAACCTGAAACTCCTGGTCGGCCACGGCCTGTTCGATCTCGCCACGCCGTACTTCGCCTCGAAGATCATCCTCGATCAGTTGCCGGCCTTCGCGGGCCCGGGCCGCACCAGGCTCGCGGTCTATCCCGGCGGCCACATGTTCTACTCCCGCGACGGCTCGCGCCAGGCGTTCCGCAAGGAGGTCGAGGCGCTGATGAGGTAAGGGGATGTGGCGGTGTGGATTGCGCCGTCGCTGCAAATACGGTCGTCGTCCCGGCGAAAGCCGGACCTATAACCACCAAATTCGATTGTGAACGGGATCGCGGCCCCGGCGTCGCGCAACAAATTCCGTTTGGGGTAATGGGTCCTGGCTTTCGCCCATAGGCGCTAAAATAGTTTGATCATAGTCTGATAGTGGCGCTTATGTCTGGGTGGCTCGCGTAGATGTCGCCGGAGAGCGTGACTGGCTCTGCAGAGTAGAGCGATT
>NZ_JBUYWT010000041.1:0-68761 GCF_055264925.1 Bradyrhizobium sp. KZN70725 | reverse complement strand
GCTGCTTGAGCGAGTACTCCAGATGGAGTTGACGGGAATGGACGACGACGATCTGCAAGCCCGCGCTGAGCAAGCCCTTGTCGTGGCGACCCTGAGCACCGCAACCCTCATCGCGTGTGTCGGGTTGTTAGTGTCTACGTTGCAGTGATTGGCAAGTCCTCTTGAGACTGCCAGCGCCGGGCCATCATCGCGGCGTCGGAGGGCGGCGGTTGAGGAAGTATGCGAGAATATTTCCGTGTATGAGATCGGCGAAAGAGCGCACGTTGCCTCCAAAATCCTCGAAGCCGCCGCAAGCGGATAGCTCTCAATAGATGATTTGAAGGCAGCGGGTCACAACGCTCTGCATGCGCCTGCGATGGCCGACGAAATCTTGTTCAGGATGATGGTGTCGGCGAATTCGATCTGATCGACCAGCAGCTCGACAATGGTGCGCTTATCGTCGGGTGAAACGGCCTCTTTCGAACTCAGAAATTCGCGCGACCAGAACTGGTGCGCAATTTGCGCCGTATCGACAACCGTGATCATGTTCTCGATCGAGGCAACATCGTCCAGGCTGAAACCGAATTCATCTCGATATGCGAACGCGGCGGCGATCGGCAGCGGTTCGGAGATGCCGGTTGCCTCGATGATCAGGTTGTCAAACCGGCGCTGCCCAGCAAGCTTCCTGACCTCGTCGATGAGGTCGCCGCGAAACGTGCAACAAATGCAACCATTGCTCAGCTCGACCAGCGTCTCCTCGGTACGGGACAGCTGCGCCGTTCCCGACTTGATCAACGCAGCATCGATGTTCACCGCCGACATGTCGTTGACGATGACCGCAATACGCCGTCCGGCCCGGTTCACCAGCAATTCGTTCAGCAATGTGGTTTTGCCGGCGCCAAAAATCCGGACAGGACGGTCACCGGAAGCTTTCGCCGCGTTCGTCTCGCCATCGAAGATGTCTTCCGTCAGGGGTAACAGAGTGCGCCGCAGAGTCTTGCCGCCTCGCTTGATGCGGCAAGACATCGCTTGAGCGATAAGCGCTGCGAACGCGTAGGATGGAGCGATTACTCCGCAGCGATAGCTGCCGGTGGCTCATCCAAGTACGGGCCCAACCCTTTCGGTCGGCGATGGACAGTTGCAGGAAGTTAAACAGCCGCTCTGATTCGGCGGCCGAGCTCGTCTCCGGCGCTGATTGATGGTTCGAGGCACTGGGTTGCCAGCCCCAGAGCCGCGTACTCTGCCGCCTCCGCCTCGCAGCGAGAATGCCTTTTCGAGCGACGCTCTGAGGATTCCGTTTATCTTGCGTTCAGGTCAACTCGGCTTCGCTGTCCAGCTTCGCCGATCACTTCACACATGTTCGCACGACGCCCCGCGAAACGTGCACTAAGCCTGGCAATAATTCGCCAACCATCCATCAATCAGGCAAAGTTCGCTAACGGATCGAAAATAGTTCTCCCGCAAGTTCGCGCCCGGGACACGAATGGGGAGATCCAATGACCGGGCTGGCCGTTATGGAAAACGTGCGCCGCTACCGCGCAATAGCATCGGTGTGCCGCCAGGCCGCAGCATTCCGGCCGAATCAACGATGCTCATTGCTTACGCAGGCGGACGAATGGGAGCGCCGAGCAGTTGCAGAGCCCGAAGGGTATTTCGAGGCTTTAGTCTAGACCTTCCGGCACGAACCATTCGGCCCTGCCGGCGGCGCACGGTCTGCGGTGCTGCTGAATCTGTGAACATCGTGCCGCACTGGCATGGCCGGATCGGCCAAGCCAGTGACATTTGGCAAAGCTGGAAGCCGCAATTGCCGATGAAATTCAAGAGCCACAACGCCGCCGGCGGCCACGCGATGAAGCTCTCGCGCGGCGGCCAAATTTGCGTCAAGAGCGTCGAGATCCGCGTCCGGGGAGGCCAGACCCAACGTGCCGGCTGTTAAGGGTAGCCATCCGTGCGATGGCCCACTCATACGCAGTAAAAAGTTCAGCTTTGGCTTCCGCCATCATCGAGACCTGATCGATTACCGCTTCTGCGAGTCGGTGGGTGGCTCGATCGACCTCAATCCGAGTTCCAACAAGCGTCGAAAGGCCTCCGATCGACTAGGAAGATCGACTTGATTGCGCCGCCAATTATCGATGCGCACCAACAACTCGCTTGTGATGCGTAATTCAAAACGTTCGGTCTTCATCTCGGGGGAAGCGGGTGGATTTGACAGCGTAATTGTCCGTAATGTACGGTATGTACGTAAGTTGGATTTGCGGCCGAACGGAATGTGTGCCCAAACCCGCTCGACCTGAACAACAACCCAAGCTGGATGGAGCTCGGATCGTGGCTGATTCCGACAATAGCATGAGTTTGTCTTTCGTCACCCGGCGGCGCTTGCTGGCGGGCACGGCAGTGGCTGCGCCTGCGCTGGCAGGTCCATTCCAGAGCAAGGCACGAGGCGCCCAACTGCGGGACCGTCGCTGCGGCCCCGATCCGGCGTTGTCGCTGTGGGGGGAGTGGAAGGCAGCTGCACTCAGAACGGAAGAGCTTTGCCGCAGGCAGCAGCGGCTCGAGACGGAGCTCATCCAAGCCGTTGGTTTCCCGCAGGCTACAATTCGCCTGCCAGGTAATGGCGAGAAGGTGACCGTCTTCTCGCCACACGCGATCGAGGACATTTACGGTTCGGATCCGAAGATGGCCGACCTGCGTGCCGAAGCCGAGGCAGACCTTGCCGCGCACCAGGCACGCTGGGATGCCGCCGATGCAAAGATCGGCTATGCCGACGCCAAGCTGGAAGAGGAGGAAGCGGGCGACAGGGAACAAGATCTCGTCGATGCCTTGACAGCCACCCAGGCCACGTCGCTTGCCGGCATTGCGGGCAAGCTCGATGTGGTCCTCCATGAGGGCGAGGCTTGGGAAGAGTGCACCGAGTTTCCCTGGCCGCACATCCGCTCGGCGCTCTGCGATCTGGTACGCATCGGTCAGGCCATGGAGCCGGATGTCGTCATGCCCGGCAGCGAGCGCCGGCAGGCAGGTCGGTGACATTCTGGTTAGCTCAGCCCACAACCCACAGCGCCTTAAGCCGCCGTGGGTGGATTGACGCTCTGGGGACCGGACGCAAAGCCGTCCCCCGCGTCATGGGCGCGAAGGCTGGCGAGTGTGCTCGTCCTCACCAGAACTCATCGCACTCGCCTTTCGGACGCCACGCAACAGGATCGGCGATCCAGCGATTGATATCGGATTCGTGCCAACCCGCGCCGTGGACGGTGATCTTGATCTGAGGTGGGAACGTGCCTTCGGCGATCTTGCGGTAGATAGTCGACCGGGACAGCCCGGTCCGGGAAAGCACGGTCTTCAGGCGGATGATACGGTCCGGTTCGCGCATGGCCGCCATGCCTCCTGCTGGCTCTTTCTGACTGCTGCTGATCCAGACAGGACGGGCAGTCACGGCCGCGCAAGAGGGTTCGGGTCCCTGTCGTACCGTGGTGCAGAAACGGCGGAAGATCGGATAGGTCTAGAGTCCGATCCTCCGTCCCCTTCCAAGGTCGATGCCGTGGCTGAACGCGAGTTCCACGCCGAGACGGCGTCCTGATTCAAACTGGATACCGAGGTCTCTCTTGCGGTTGGCGAGGATGGATTCCAGTTGTGGATCGCGTTCAAGGCTCCTCGCCATTTCACCCATGGCAACCCGCGTAGCCTTGTAGCCGGTCATGTCGCCCGCCTGATACTGACGCAGGCTGGTCTGGTCGAGTTTGTGCCAGCGTTCCACGAAGCGGTCGGCGCGGCGGCTCGGATCGGTGCGGATTTCACTTTCAAGCTGGAGGGCTCGGATCGCGCGACCGACCTGGCCGCGAGCCGCCTCGCGGACAAGCTCCGGGTTCTTGACATAGGCGGCTTCAGCATCCCGCCAGCCATGGGGCCGCACTTCCTCGAAGGCTTTCCGCGCCTCCGTCAGTTCGCGCATCTGTGCCTGGCCGGCCATGCCACCGGCTTCCTCGGCGAGGAACAGGGACGCCAAGGCGCGGGCATGACGCCTGAGCGCATCGGTTCGGGCTCTCCGTAACGCCGCTTGCCCGTCCTCGGCGGTCTCCCTCGCCAGCGGCGGAGATTCACGGCGTGCCTCTATCCGTGCGCTTTCCCGTTCCGGTTTCTGGTCACCTGCTGGGCCAGAGGCGGCCTCAGCGGACGGGCGCAAACCTTCAAACATGTCGCGCAGCTTTTGCGGCACGACCTTGCGCACGATCTCGACAACTCGGTCCCGGAAGGTGATCCCGCGCCGCTCGGCATAGCTCTGCACCGGATCGGCGCGCTCGTAATCCGACGCCATATCCTTGGCCCGGTCGCGTGACAGGGTGCGGACCAGCCGGTCCTGACTGGCGAAGTCGTCTCGGCCGTAATAAAGGTCCATGCCGTCGCGGTGCCGCGACAGGGCGACGTAGCTGCCATGGGCATCCAAGCCCGGTGTCGCCAACACATGGGTGCGGTCCACGGTCATGCCCTGCGCCTTGTGTATGGTCGCGGCATAGCCGTGGTCGATACGGTTGTAATCCTTGAGGTCGAAGTCAACGGTTCGGCCATCGTCGGTGCGCACGGTCATGGACTGCACGCTGACCCGTTCGATGCTCCCGAGCGTGCCGTTCTTCACGCCGAGGCTGCGTTCGTTTTGCAAGAACATGATGCGATCCCCGCTGGCGAAGCTGCGTTCGCCGCGCTCGACCGTCAGCCGCACGTCATCACCCAGATCACCGGCGGCACTCATCCGCTGGCGCGCTGCCTCGTTGAGAGCGCGCACCTCGTCGTTCGTGTGGGTGAGAATGATCCGGCTGCGACCGGGCGAGGCCTGCCGGTCGCGATCCCAGTGCTCGATCAAATCGTCGCGCGCCTGCTCCCGCGTTTGCGCCGCATGCACCATGCCATGGGCGTCATAGGCATGGATCGCAGCCCAGGTTCTGCCAGTTGCCAGATCACGCGTGGCGTATCGCTGCCAGTCTTCCCTTTGGCGGCGCACGTCGCCGATCTCGACCCCGCTATGACGACCGTGGATCGACCGAAACGCCGCGCCCGCCTCGATGGCTTGCAGTTGCTGTGGATCGCCAACCAGCACCACTTTTGCACCAGCCTCGGCGGCATGGGACAGCACGCGCTCCAACTGGCGCGTGCCGACCATGCCCGCCTCGTCGATCACCAGAACATCGCGGGCGGTGAGCCTGTCGCGGCCCTGTCGCCAGCCATGTTCCATGCTGGCGATGGTGCGCGACGATACACCCGATCCGCTTTCGAGATTTTCCGCGGCGATGCCGGAAAGCGCCACGCCGCGGACCTCGTAGCCCGCCGCTTCCCATGCCAGCCGCGCCACGCCCAGCATCGCGCTCTTGCCCGTCCCGGCATGACCGACCACGATCGAGAGATCGCGCCCGTCCGTGATATGGGCCAACGCATCGGCCTGCTCGCCGGATAGCACAAGGCCACGTTCCCCGGAATGCGCCAGGGCCGCATCGCGATCTGCGACTTTTACCTGATGGCGTTCACGTTCGGCCATGCGCTTAGCGGCGTGATGCAGCCGCTGTTCGGCCTCGATCATGGCGCGGGTTGTGAAGCGATCCTCGCCCTGTCCGTCCCTGCCGAGTTCGACCAGATCGGGCGCGCGGCCCATCGCATCTATCACAGCGTTGAACTGGTCAAGACCATCGCTGTGCCGATGCGCGAACATCGCCATGTCGCGCCGCGTGAAGGTCGATTGCTGATGCGTGATGGCGTCGAACGCGAGGGTGGGATTGGCGACAATGCGTTGGCCGTTGCCATGCGCGATCTCGCGGTGCAGTTCGGTGCGATCCGCCTCAAGCCCCGCATCCTCTATGCGGTGCGCGGGCGCGCCGATCTGGCTTTGCGGCTCAAGCGCGATGCCCTGCGCTTCGAGGCTGCGATGATCGATCCGTGCGTCTATATCGAGCTCGGCCAGGCGCTCATTGGCGAACTCGGCCCAACGGGTGCGCCAGCGCTCGACCTGTTCCGTGCGGTTCCAGTCCCGCACCTTCTGGCCGAAGCCGCTCTCGTCTACCGCGCGCATGGTCAGCATGACATGGGCATGGGGTTTAAGCATGCCGTCGTCGCCGATGTCCCAATGCACATTGAGATCGGCGATCATGCCCCGATCCACGAATTCGGCCTGCACGAAGTCGCGGGCAAGCGCGATTCCCTGCGCCTCGCTCATCTCGCGTGGAATGGCGAATTCCACCTCGCGGGCAAGCTGCGAGTCGGCCCGCGCCTCGAAGGCTTCGACATCGTTCCATAGCCGTTCGCGGTCGCTCCATCGCTCCGGCGCGTTCTGCGGCAGCAACACCTGCGAATGGATGACGCCGCGCTTTGCCGAGAAGTCATGGCTGCGATCAAGGCGCTCGTCGCGCAGGCGGGAGGCCGAGCGGTAGGCGGCCGAGGCCACCGCGCTGGAGCCGGCTTTGCGGCCGATAACCTTGACGTGAAGATGATAGATCGCCATCGCGATCAGATCAGTGGCACGGCAAGGCGGACGTCGGAACGACGTATAAGCGCGCCCTCCCTCGAAAAAATCTCGGGAGCGACCAGCCCGTCCTGAGCCGTCCCGGCGTCATCAGAGCGTTCCAGCAGACGCTCAACTATCATCGCTCCATCGACAACTTTATGGAGACCACGATGCGCAAACCACGGGACTTCGACGCGGAACTGAAGGCGCTGGGGGACAAGGCGCAGAAACTGAAAAGCCGAAAGGTGCAGCAACTCGGCGAACTGGTGATCGCCACCGGAGCCGACGCGCTCGGCGCTGACGAACTGGCGGGCGCACTTGTCGTTCTGGCCGAGACCACCGATGCCGGGAAACGGGAGGCATGGGCGAAGCGCGGGGCCGCGTTCTTTCAGAGCCGGTCGCGGCGAACTGCGCCGGCAACTGGGCGCGACGCTGGTGGCACTCAAACGCTACCGCGCGACGCGCACCCGGCATCAGGCGGCGCGGGCACGGCTTGACATGCGCGCATGGCAGGTCGAGCGCCGCAAGCGCACCCGGCATCTGATCGAACTCGGTGGTCTCGTCGTCAAGGCCGGGGTCGTGGAACTGACCGGTGATGACCGCGCAACTATCCTGGGCGCACTGCTCTGGATGGCCGACAAACTCCGAAGCGATCAAGGCGAACAAGCGCGAGCGCTCTGGGCCGAAAAGGGAAAGGGGGCGTTCGCTGCGGAACGGGCGACAGATGCGCCGACCACCTCGCAAGATACGCCGCAGGATCGGGCATGACCGATGGCGGGCGGCGCGGAGACCCCAAACATCGCAGCGCGGCCCGCCATCGCGCGGCTTGCCGCGCAGATACGATTCATCCGGCCCTGATCCTCGGTGCGCTGCTCTGCAAGGTCGAAAGATCAAAAAGCAGCAAGAGGAACAATCGCGGAAACCAAGGGCCAGAAATCCGAGCCACCGGTGCGCTGCGTTGACCGCGTCCTCGTGCGTTGGGCCAATGCTGTATGCGATCTCAAGCGTGTGACTTGCCTCGCGATAGGCGCCCCAAAATGTAGCGGATGGCGGCGCCGCACGCCGTGCTTTCTTGGGCATGGCTCGCCTCCCACTGCTGCCGCTCAGCATGGTGTAAATCGGCGAGGCATTTGCCCCCCCAATCGGCTTCCAACACCGACCCTACCGATGGCGCTTGAAGTTATTGCCACCGCGAAAGTAAGGCTGGGGTCACGATTGGGCGCCGATAGGGGTCAAAGTTCGGATCCGATTCACACACTGAAATCTTGGTGCGGCTCGTTAGGCGACGAGTTTGAGCTTTTGCCCCTTCTTACCGCGTGGCTGCTCGCGCGACGTATTCTTGCGCGGCTTGATGAAGTCAGCCCACGCCTGCAGCGTCTCGCGGCGTCGCTTGATCATCTCGCTGTCCCAATACGACAGTTCGGCCTCATCGCCGATACGGTGTGACAGGCAGAACTCAAGCACTTCGCGGCGGAAATTGTGCTCCTTGTTGTCGGCGCCCCAATTTCGGAAGCTCGTGCGGCAGCCATGCATGGTGGATTTGACGGCAGTGCGCTCGATGGCCCCCACAAGCGCGTTCGCCCGGAACGGCTGATGTTCCTCCGCGTGGTCGGAGGGGAACACGTACTTATCGGTGCGCGGCATCGCTTGGATGATCTCGATCGCCTGATCTGACAGCGGGACGAGATGCGGCTTCGGTTCTAGATCGCCCTTAATTTTCATCTTCTCGGCCGGAACTATCCATGTCCTTGCTTCAAAATCGAGCTCCGTCCACTCCATCAGCCGGATTTCTTGGCTCCGCGACACGGTGAGGATGCCGACTTCTGTGCAGCGTGCAGCGTTGCCGGGATCATAGCGCAGCTCTGTCATCATTCCCGGCATCTTCGTATACGGCGCGGATCGATGCCCCTTCTTGCGGTTCAGCTTGCGGGGCGACGGCAGCAGATGTTTGAGGTTGCCGCGCCATGCAGCCGGGTTCTCGCCCGTGCGCAGTTTCAAGGCTTTGGCAGCGTCCATCAGCCGCTCGATCCGCTGGCGCGTCCGCGACGCTGTGACCGGCTTCACGGTCCAGATCGTCTTAAGCGCCTCTAACACGTGCTCAGTGGTGATCTCCGGGAGCTTCTTGTTGTGCAGGCTCGGCACGTCCCGGACGGAGCGCTGCCACTGCTTCAATTCCTCTTCGGATAGCCCTTGGCACCAAACAGGATACTGCTCCTCGGCAAACTCCTTGAACGTCTTGCTGCCCTGAGCGGTGGACCGCTTCTTGATGCGAGGATCGATACCTTCGCGCTTCAACGCGACCTTGTAGTCGCGCGCCTTCTCGCGCGCGCTGCCTAGGGTCAGAACGTCACCGCTTGCGCTGTCGCGGTCGCCAGCCCTGGCGAACTCCATCTGCGCCCGCTTGCCTTCGAGGTCAGTGAAGCGGAAGGCCCACACCCGATCACCGCTCCCGCGCACCACCAGATATAGCCCCCCAGTGTCCGCATGAGCGCCAGCTTGCAGGGATTTAACTTGGTTCGAATTGAGGGCCACTTTAACGTTCCCCTTCCGCTTACCGCCTACCGTCACGGATGCTTTGCTCGTGATGGTCAGTCGTTCCACCATCGACCCTTTTAGATGTATGACCGTCACGGATATTTTGGAATGGAGGGTAGCGTTAACTTACCAATTTTTCACCAGACCCGGCTGGCGTTCGACGATCTTCAGCGAAGCTAGACGATGGCACATGCAGTTAATTAGCTGTAAATACAAGGAAATTTGAATAGTGACGACAGTCGGTGATGGCAGGCGCAACGCAAAGAATGGATATATGATCCGTGACGGCATTCGGTAAACTGATCCGGACCACGGCGTTTCGGCTGACGCTGGTCTACCTGTTCCTGTTCGCGCTGTTCGCCGCCTCGCTGCTGGCTTACTTCGCCTGGAACACGCGGCGGCTGATCACCGAGCAGATCACGACGACGGTCAACGTCGAGATCAGCGAGATCACCGACATCTACAACCGCCGCGGCCTGCGCGGCCTGCTGGGCACCATGGGCAATCGTGCGCTGCGGCCGGGTGCCAACCTCTATCTGGTGACGGCGCCGAACGGGCAGATGCTCGCCGGCAATGTCGGCGCGCTGGCACCGGGCGTGATGAGCGTGCAGGGCTGGACCGAGACCGCCTATCGCCGGCTCGACGACCAGGACAAGACCGATCACCGCGCGCTCGTGAAGGTCACCGAGATGGAGAACGGCTTCCGCCTGCTGGTCGGGCGCGACCTCGAGGAGCGGCGGCGGCTGTTCGGCATCGTCGCCAAGGCCGCGCAATGGTCGATCCTCGTCGTCGTCGTGCTCGGCATTGGCGGCGGCATCTTCGTCGCCCGCCGCGTGCTGCACCGGATCGACGCCATGACCGGCACCACCAAGCGCATCATGGCGGGCGATCTGTCCGGCCGGCTGCCGGTCGGCCGCAGCGGCGACGAGCTCGATCGCCTGGCGGAAAATCTCAATGCCATGCTCGAGCGCATCGAGGCGCTGATGACGGGGCTGAAGGAGGTCTCCGACAACATCGCCCATGACCTCAAGACGCCGCTGACGCGGCTGCGCAACCGCGCCGAGGAGGCGCTGGCGCGGTCGGGCTGCGAGGCCGACTATCGCGCGGCGCTGGAGCGGACCATCGAGGAATCCGACGGGCTGATCCGCACCTTCAACGCCCTGTTGATGATTGCGCGTGCCGAGTCCGGCCAGGCGCGCGGCAACATGGACGATTTCGACGGTGCCGATGTCGCCAACGGCATCCACGAACTGTACGAGCCGCTGGCCGAGGACGACGGCATGACGCTGCAGGTGAAGACCGTGCCGGCGCCGATTCACGGCAACCGCGAATTGATCAGCCAGGCGGTCGCCAACTTGGTCGAGAATGCCATCAAATACGGCAAGCCCGACGTCAGCGTGCAGCCGCTCAATGCGGATGCGCGGGAGATCCTGATCGAGGCGCGGCGCGAGGGCGAGCAGGTCCTGCTCAGCGTCACCGACCACGGTCCGGGCATTCCCGAGGCCGACCGCAAGCACGCGGTCGAGCGCTTCGTCCGGCTCGAGGCGAGCCGGACCTTACCCGGTTCCGGTCTCGGCCTCAGCTTGGCCTCGGCGGTCGCCACGCTTCATGGCGGCGAGCTCAGGCTCGGCGATGCCCATCCGGGGCTGGTCGCCACCCTGGTGCTGCCCGCGCGGGCGGGCGGCAGTGACAGGCTTGCGGCTCAAACGCAGGATGTGCCACAGAAGGCGGCATGAATGCCGCCGCGCCGGGAAACGCGGATCGACATGGTCTGGCCGCGCGGTTCGCGGACGGACCGCGTGTCGCCGCGCCCACATCCGCCGATCAGCGCCTGACCGACTGGTTCGCCGAGCTCGAGCCGGCGCAATTGGCCGCGCTCAATGCGCTGCTTGAACATCCGTTCGCACGCGACATCCTGCGCGGCATCGCCGAGTTCTCGCCCTACCTGTTCGAGCTCGCGCGTGCCGACGCCGCGCGGCTGATCCGGATCCTGTCATGCGACCCGGAGTCGCATCTGGCCAACCTGATCGAGACGACGTCGCGCGAGGTGCTCGCCGCCGGCAGCGAGGCCGACGTGATGGTTCCGCTTCGCCGCATGAAGGCGGAGGCCGCGCTGATGATCGCGCTGTGCGACATCGGCGGCATCTGGCCGGTGATGCGGGTGACGGCGGCGCTGACCGACGTCGCGGTGAATTCGGTGCAATCGGCGCTGCGATATCTGTTCCGGCAGGAAGTGGCCCGCGGCCGGATGACCGCGGCCGATCCCGATCACCCCGAAGCAGGTTCGGGCCTGATCGTGCTCGCGATGGGCAAGATGGGGGCCGGCGAGCTGAACTATTCCAGCGACATCGACCTGATCGTGTTCTTCGATCGCGCGGCCACCTCGCTCGCCGAGGACATTGAGCCGCAGCCGTTCTTCGTGCGCGTCACCCAGGCGATGGCGCGGATGCTACAGCAGCGCTCGGGCGACGGCTATGTGTTCCGGGTCGATCTCAGGCTGCGTCCGGACCCGGCCTCGACCCAGGTCGCGATCTCGACCGACGCGGCGTTGCATTATTACGAACGCGAGGGACGCACCTGGGAGCGTGCTGCGATGATCAAGGCGCGGCCCTGCGCCGGCGATCCCAAGGCCGGCGAGGCGCTGATCGCCGAGCTCGCGCCCTTTGTCTGGCGCAAGCATCTGGATTTTGCCGCGCTTGCCGATGTCCACGACATGAAGCGGCAGATGCAGACCTATCGCGGCCAGAGCGAGATCTCGGTCGAGGGCCATAACGTCAAGGTTGGCCGCGGCGGCATCCGCGAGATCGAGTTCTTCGCCCAGACCCAGCAGCTGATCGCTGGCGGCCGCCATCCGGAGTTGCGGGTGCGGCCGACGCTGGAGGCGCTCAACGTGCTCGCCAACAGCAACTGGATCACCTTTGAAGCGCGCGACGAATTGACGACGGCCTATGAATTCCTGCGCCGGGTCGAGCACCGGCTGCAGATGATCGCCGACGAGCAGACCCATTCGCTGCCCGAAGCGCCTGAGGATGTCGAGCGCTTTGCGCATTTCTTCGGCTACGAAAATCGCGAGGCCTTCGCCAGAGACCTGCTCGGCCAGCTCAAGATCGTGCAGAGCCACTATGGCAAGCTGTTCGAGGGCGACGATCCGACCGGCACCGCAAAGCTGCCGGATATCGACTACGGCGCCGGACCTGACGACGCCCGCCTGATCGAACATCTCGCCAATCTCGGCTTCAAGAAGCCCATTGCGGTTGCCGGCACCGTGCAGCAATGGATCGAGGGCGACTATCGCGCGCTGCGCGTCGAGGCGACGCGCGCCGCGTTCCTGGAATTCATTCCCGGCCTGATCGACGGCCTCGCGCATGCCGAGGAGCCGGACGATGCGGTGGCGGCGTTCGACCGTTTCCTCGGCGCGCTGCAGCGGGGCGGCCGGCTGATCTCGCTGCTCAGCCAGAACCGCGACTTCGTCGCGCTGGTGGCGCTGATCCTCGGCGCGGCACCGCGGCTCGGCGACATGCTGGCGCGGCAGCCGCAGATCATGGACGGCCTGGTCGATCCGCGCTTCTTCGGCGCGATGCCGGACAAGAAGGAACTGTCGGAGCGGCTGGCCGCCACGCTGCAGGATGCGTCATCCTACGAGGATTTTCTCGATCGTCTGAGATTGTTCGGCCAGGAGAGCCTGTTCCTGATCGGCACGCGGATCCTGTCCGGCACGGTATCGGCGCAGCACGCCAGCACCGCCTTTGCCGATGTGGCCGAGGGGATCGTCCACACCGTGCACGGCCTCGTCACCGACCAGTTCGCCGCGCAATATGGCCGGATCAAGGGGCAGGAGACCGCGATCATCGCGATGGGCCGGCTCGGCAGTCGCGAGATGACGGCGTCCTCCGACCTCGATCTGATCCTGCTGTACGATTTCGACAGCGAGGCGCCGGACTCCGACGGCGAGCGCTCGCTGCATGGCGCGCAGTATTTTGCCCGCTTCACCCAGCGCCTGATCAGCGCCTTCACGACCCGGACCAATTACGGCGTGCTCTATGAGGTCGACATGCGGCTGCGCCCGTCGGGGCGCGCCGGCCCGGTCGCCTCGCGGATCGATTCATTCTCCGACTACCAGGAGCGCGAGGCCTGGACCTGGGAGCACATGGCGCTGACGCGCGCCCGCGTGATCTCGTCGTCGCCTGAGTTCCGCGAGAAGATCGAGACGATCATCCGCAGCGTGCTGACCCGGCCGCGCGATGCGGCATCGACCGCGGCCGACGTCGCCGACATGCGGCGCGCGATCGCGCTGGAGAAGGGCGAGGACGACGTCTGGGATCTCAAGCTCGCCGCCGGCGGGCTCGTCGACATCGATTTCATCGCGCAATATCTCCAGCTCGCGCATGCCGCGGTGAAGCCGGAAATCCTCAGCGTCTCCACGCTGCAGGTGCTCGACAATGCCGCCAAGCTCGGCCTGCTCGGCCAGTCCGAGGCGGAGATCCTGCGCTCGGCGGCGCGGCTCTATCATGACCTGACGCAGATCCTGCGGCTCTGCGTCACCGGCAAGTTCAATCCGGAGACCGCGGGCGAAGACCTGCTGCGCGTAATGGCGCGGGCCGGGGACACGCCGGACTTCTCCGCGCTGGAAGCGCGCCTGCGCGAAACCCAGAGCGAGGTGCGCCGCGTCTTCAACACGATCGTGGGGTAGAGGCGGTAGCGCCTACAATCACCGCTCGATCCACGTCATTGCGAGCGAAGCGAAGCATCCACGGTTCCGCAAGCGGAGAGGTGGATTGCTTCGTCGCTATCGCTCCTCGCAATGACGGCGGTGCGGAGCGCTCACAGCCTCTAGGAATGATAGTCCAGAAAGCTACGCCTGCTGCTTCAGCTTCTGCAAGGCATCGCGGACGTCGGGATCGAGGCCGGTGCCGCCGGCGTCGAGATGGGCGAAGATCTGCTTGCGCATCCGCGGGTCCCAGAACTTCCAGATGTGCTCGGAAATGCCCTGCACGGCACGCTCGCGCCCCTGGCTCTGGAAGAATTTTCCGATCTGGTTCGCCATATAGACCAGTTTGTCAGGCGACGACGACATAAGCGGGCTCCTTGCCGGCCATCGCGCCTGTGACGCGTTCCGGATGCGTAAAGATTTCAAATCCATCGGCGCGAGCGATCGCGGCGAGCGTGATGCCGGCGGCATCCGCCATCCGCACCGCAAGCGCGGTCGGCGCCGACACTGCGGCGATCAGCGGCGTGCCGATCGCGGCGGTCTTCTGAACCATTTCGACCGAAACGCGGCTGGTGAGCAGCACCATGCCTTCGCCGGCCATGACCTTGTCGCGGGCCAGCGCGCCGGCGAGCTTGTCGAGCGCATTGTGGCGGCCGACATCCTCGCGCAGCGCCACGATGCCGCGCGCGCCCGTCCAGAACGCCGCGGCGTGCACGGCGCGGGTCTGGTGGTTGATCTCCTGCAGCGGCGCCACCGCCGCCATCGCCGCCATGATCTCGCGCGGCGAGAAGGCGCGGCCGGCGCGTACCACCGCGGCCGGCCGGACTGCCTCGCTGATGGAATCGAGTCCGCACAGGCCGCAGCCGGTCGGTCCGGCGATGTTGCGCCGTCGCTCGGCGATCCGCTCGGCCCTGTCAGGCCTGAGCCACATCCGAAGCTCGATGCCGTCATCGAGCTCGACGATGTCGAGGGTCTCGATCTCGTCGGCCGCTTGCACGATGCCTTCGCTCAGGCTGAAGCCCACGGCGAAATCGCCGAGGTCCTCGGGCGAGCCCATCATCACGGCGTAGGTGCCGCCATTATAGGTCAGCGCGAGCGGCGTCTCCTCCGGGATCAGGCGCGCGCCGTCGCTGAAGACGCCGTTGCGCCAGACCTTCCGGTTCGCCTGATAGACGGGCTCGCGCATCGCTATTCCGCGGCTTCCACCACCGGCGCGGCGATGCGGCGGGAGTGGCGAGCCTGCTCGTCATAGGCCTTCTGCCAGTCGGACGGACCGTTCGACGGCGAGATCTGCACTGCGGTGACCTTGTACTCGGGACAGTTGGTGGCCCAGTCCGAGAAATCAGTCGTGATGACGTTGGCCTGGGTGTCAGGGTGGTGGAACGTGGTGTAGACAACGCCCGGCGCCACGCGGTCGGTGATCTCGGCGCGCAGCGTGGTCTCGCCGGCGCGGCTCGCCAGCCGCACCCAGTCGCCGTCGCGCACGCCGCGCTGCTCGGCGTCGTGCGGATGGATCTCCAGCCGGTCCTCGGCGTGCCACACCACGTTCTCGGTGCGGCGGGTCTGTGCGCCGACATTGTACTGGCTGAGGATGCGGCCGGTGGTGAGCAGCAGCGGGTAGCGCGGGCCGGTGCGTTCGTCGGTCGCGATATATTCGGTGAGGATGAACTTGCCCTTGCCGCGCACGAAGCCGCCGATATGCATCACCGGGGTGCCTTCCGGCGCCTTCTCGTTGCAGGGCCACTGCACCGAGCCGAGCTCGTCGAGCCTGGCATAGGAGACGCCCGCGAAGGTCGGCGTCAGCGCGGCGATCTCGTCCATGATCTCGGATGGATGGGTGTAGTTCATCTCAAAGCCCATCGCCTTGCCGAGCATGATCGTCACTTCCCAGTCGGCGTAGCCGTTGAGCGGCGTCATCACCTTGCGGACGCGCTGGATGCGGCGTTCGGCATTGGTGAAGGTGCCGTCCTTCTCGAGGAAGGTCGAGCCGGGCAGGAAGACGTGGGCGTAGTTCGCGGTCTCGTTCAGGAAGAGATCGTGGACGATGACGCATTCCATCGCCGACAGCGCCGCCACCACGTGCTTGGTGTTGGGGTCGGACTGCAGGATGTCCTCGCCCTGCACGTAGAGCCCCATGAAGCTGCCCTCGATGGCGGCGTCGAACATGTTCGGGATGCGCAGGCCCGGCTCGTTGTTGAGCTTGACGTTCCATATCGCCTCGAACTGCTCGCGCACCGCGTCGCCGGCGATGTGGCGGTAGCCCGGCAGCTCGTGCGGGAACGAGCCCATGTCGCAGGAGCCCTGCACGTTGTTCTGGCCGCGCAGCGGATTCACGCCGACGCCGGGCCGGCCGATATTGCCGGTCGCCATCGCGAGGTTGGCGATCGCGATCACCGTGGTCGAGCCCTGGCTGTGCTCGGTGACGCCGAGCCCGTAATAGATCGCGCCGTTGCCGCCGGTGGCATAAATTCGGGCCGCCTCGCGCAGCGCCTTCGGATCGACGCCGGTCATGATCGCGGTGGCTTCCGGGCTGTGCTTGGAATGGGCGACGAAAGCCGCCCAATCCTGGAACTCGCTCCAGTCGCAGCGCTCGCGCACGAAGGCCTCGTCGACGAGCCCTTCGGTGACGATGACATGGGCGAGCGCGGTGAGCACGGCGACGTTGGTGCCGGGCATCAGCGGCAGATGCAGCGCCTTCACGTGCGGCGATTCCACCATCTCGGTGCGGCGCGGATCGATCACGATCAGCCTGGCGCCCTGGCGCAGCCGCTTCTTCAGCCGCGAGGCGAACACCGGATGGGCGGAAGCCGGATTGGCGCCGATGATCAGCACGACGTCGGTGTCCTCCACCGAGTCGAAATCCTGCGTGCCGGCCGAAGTCCCGAAGGTCTGCGACAGGCCGTAGCCGGTCGGCGAATGGCAGACGCGGGCACAGGTGTCGACATTGTTGTTGCCGAAGCCGGCGCGGATCAGCTTCTGCACCAGATAGGTTTCTTCATTGGTGCAGCGTGACGAGGTGATGCCGCCGACCGCGTCGCGGCCGTATTTCTGCTGGATGCCCTTGAATTTTGCGGCGGCGAAATTCAGCGCATCGTCCCACGACACTTCCTGCCAGGGATCCTCGATCCGCTCGCGGATCATCGGCTTCAGGATGCGCTCCTTGTGGGTGGTGTAACCCCAGGCGAAGCGGCCCTTGACGCAGGAATGGCCGCGATTGGCCTTGCCGTCCTTCCACGGCACCATGCGTACCACTTCCTCGCCGCGCATCTCGGCCTTGAAGGCGCAGCCCACGCCGCAATAGGCACAGGTGGTGACGACCGAGTGTTCGGGCTGGCCGATCTCGATCACGGATTTCTCGGTCAGCGTCGCGGTCGGGCAGGCCTGCACGCAGGCGCCGCAGGACACGCATTCCGAGCCGAGGAAGCTTTCGTTCATGCCGGGCGAGACGCGGCTGTCGAAGCCGCGGCCGGAGATCGTCAGCGCGAAGGTGCCTTGCACTTCCTCGCAGGCGCGGACGCAGCGCGAGCAGACGATGCACTTCGAGGGATCGTAGGTGAAGTACGGATTGGACTCGTCCTTCGGCATCCAGTTGTCGTTTTCACAGCCGTGCGATTTGGCGAAGACGTGGTTCTCGCCTTCATAGCCGTAGCGCACGTCGCGCAGGCCGACCGCGCCCGCCATGTCCTGCAATTCGCAGTCGCCGTTCGCGGCGCAGGTCAGGCAGTCCAGCGGGTGGTCGGAGATGTAGAGCTCCATCACGCCCTTGCGCAGCTTCTTCAGCCGCTCGCTCTGGGTGTGCACGACGAGGCCGGGCATGACCGGCGTCGTGCAGGAGGCCGGCGTGCCGGCGCGGCCCTCGATCTCGACGAGGCAGAGCCGGCAGGAGCCGAAGGCGTCGACCATGTCGGTGGCGCAGAGCTTTGGAATCTGGGTGCCGGCTTCCATCGCCGCGCGCATGATCGAGGTGCCCTCGGGCACCGTGATCTGATTGCCGTCGATGGTCAGCGTGACCATCGTCTCGGATTTGGATTTGGGCGTGCCGAAATCGGTTTCCTGGATCAGCGACATCGTGATTTCCTTGCTATTCCGCGGCCTGCAGGTGGGCCGGTGCGGGACCTAGATCTCCGCCGAAATCTTCCCGGAAGTGTTTCAGTGCGCTCATCACGGGGTAGGGCGTGAAGCCGCCGAGCGCGCACAGCGAGCCGAATTTCATGGTGTTGCAGAGGTCTTCGACAACGGCGAGGTTTTCCGCCACGCGCTCGCCATTGATGATCTTGTTGATGGTCTCGACGCCGCGGGTCGAGCCGATCCGGCACGGCGTGCACTTGCCGCAGGATTCGACCGCGCAGAACTCCATCGCAAAGCGGGCCTGCTTCGCCATATCGACGCTGTCGTCGAACACCACGATCCCGCCATGGCCGATCAGGCCGTCGCGCGCGGCGAACGCTTCATAGTCGAACGGCGTGTCGAACAGCGCGCGCGGGAAGTAGGCCCCGAGCGGGCCGCCGACTTGAACCGCGCGCACCTCGCGCCCGGTGAAGGTGCCGCCGCCGATCTCGTCGACGAGTTCGCCGAGCGTGACGCCGAAGGCGGTCTCGAACAGTCCGCCATATCTGATGTTGCCGGCGAGCTGGATCGGCATCGTGCCGCGCGAGCGGCCCATGCCGAAATCGGCGTAGGCCTTGGCGCCGTTGTCGAGGATGAAGGGAATCGCCGCGAACGACAGCACGTTGTTGATCACGCTCGGGCGGCCGAACAGGCCCTTATGCGCCGGCAGCGGCGGCTTGGCCCGTACGATGCCGCGGCGGCCCTCGAGGCTTTCCAGCAGCGAGGTTTCTTCGCCGCAGACATAGGCGCCGGCGCCGACCCGCACCTCGAGATCGAACTCATGGGCGGAGCCGCCGATGCGCTTGCCGAGCAAGCCGGCGCGGCGGGCGACCACGATCGCCGCGTTCATCGCGTCGACCGCGTGCGGATATTCCGAGCGGATGTAGATGTAGCCCTTGGTGGCGCCTACCGTGATACCTGCGATCGTCATGCCCTCGATCACGACGAGGGGGTCGCCTTCCATGATCATGCGGTCGGCGAAGGTGCCGCTGTCGCCTTCGTCGGCGTTGCAGACGATGTATTTGCGGTCGGCGCTGGCCTGCGCCACGGTCTTCCACTTGATGCCGGTGGGGAAGCCGGCGCCGCCGCGGCCGCGCAGACCGGACGTGGTGACGTCGGCGAGGATCTGGTCGGAGGTCAGCGTCAGCGCCCGCTCCAGGCCCTTGTAGCCGCCATGGGCGCGGTAGTCGTCGACCGAGCGCGGATCGATCACGCCGCAGCGGGCGAAGGTCAGCCGGGTCTGGCGCTTCAGCCAGGGAATCTCGTCCGTGACCCCAAGCCGCAGCGCGTGCTGACCGTTGCCGGCCATTGCGTCGAGCAGGGGTGGAACGTCCGCCGGCGTCGCCGGGCCGAATCCGACGCGGCCCTGGGCGGTCGCGAGTTCGACCAGCGGCTCCAGCCAGTACAGCCCGCGCGAACCGGTCCTGACGATCTCGATCGGCCTGCCGCGCGCTGCTGCGGCCTGCTCGAAGGCGAGGGCGACGTCGTCGGCGCCGACGGCAACCGCACCGGCGTCGCGGGGAATGAAGATCCGCATTGTCATCGCTGTGCCTCCGCGACCAGCGCGTCGATCCGCGCTTCGTCGAGCCGGCCGACCACGCGGCCATCCAGCATCGCCGAGGGCGCGGTGGCGCACAGCCCGAGGCAGTAGATCGGCTCCAGCGTCACGCGGTCATCCGCCGTGGTATTGCCGAGGGCAACGCCGAGCTTGGCTTCCGCGTGCGCCGCCAGCGCATCGCCGCCGGCGGCCTGGCAGGCCTCGGCGCGGCACAGCTTGAGGACGTGGCGGCCCGCAGGTTGCTTCCGGAAATCATGGTAGAAGGTGAAGACGCCGTGCACCTCGGCGCGCGACAGGTTGAGCGCCTCCGCCACCATCGGGATCGCAGGCTCCGGCACGTAGCCGAAGGCCTCCTGCAGCGCGTGCAGGATCACCAGCGTGGCGCCTTCGAGCCCGGCATGCTCGGCGATGATTTCAGCGCCGCGCGCCTTGTCCCAAGGTTCGTATCCCACCGTCATCAGCGCTTCTCACGATCAGTTTTTTGCTTCGCACATGAGAGTTGGAATCCTTCGAAACATCAATAAAGCTGTCTCATGCGGCGATTGCGAAACGCGATTAATAGCGCTGTCGAATGGATCGATGCGGGATCGTAATAATGTTCTGGAATCACGCACTTCCGGGGCGCTTTGGATTTCGGGATCGAACCCCGATCGTGCTACCTATGGACGTGTTGGGCTGCCGCTTGGGGCGCCGTTTTCCGAAGGGATTTGAACCTTGATCGACAAGCTGGAACTTCTGCTGGCGCTGGCCAAGGAACGGCACTTTGGCCGGGCTGCGGAGGCGTGCGGCGTCACCCAGCCGACGATGTCGACCAGTCTCAAGCAGCTCGAGGAAATCCTCGGCGTCATGCTGGTGCAGCGCGGATCCCGCTTCCAGGGCTTCACGCCCGAAGGGGAGCGGACGCTGGACTGGGCGCGGCGCATCGTCGGCGATGCGCGCGCGATGAAGCAGGAGATCAACAGCCTCAAGGACAAGCTGTCGGGCGAGATCCGGATCGCGGCGATCCCGACCGCGCTCGGCATGGTGGCCTCGCTGACCACGCCGTTCCGGGCGCGCCATCCCGACGTGCGGTTCCGCATCCAGTCGTGCACGTCGGCCGATGTGCTCGGCCTGCTCGAGAATCTCGAGGTCGATGCCGGGCTGACCTATATCGAGAACGAGCCGATCGGCAAGGTCCGCACCATCCCGCTCTATAACGAGAGCTATCGCTTGCTGACGGCGCCGGATGCGATGTTCGGCGACCGCAAGCAGGTGACGTGGAAGGAAGTCGGCACCGTGCCGCTCTGTCTGCTCACGCCCGACATGCAGAACCGCCGCATCATCGATCGCGCGCTGACCTCGGTCGGCGCGGAGGCGACGCCGACGCTGACGTCGAACTCACTGCTCGTGCTCTACACCCACGTGAAGACCGGCCGCTGGGCCAGCGTGATGCCGGCCAAGCTCGCCGAGACGCTCGGCCTTGCGGATGCGGTGCGCAGCATTCCGATCGTCGATCCGGTCGTGGACTACAGCATCGGCCTCGTGATCCCGCAGCGCGATCCGATGACGCCGCTGATCGCAGCCTTGGTGCAGGTCGCACGCGAGGTCGCGCCGACGCTCGAGAGCGCGTAGCTCTCGGCATTCCTTCGTAGCCTTTCCGCCACGGTTCCGGCACAGCAGCAACCGACCACGCGTTGTGTGGTTGCGTTGAAGCAAGTCCTGGTGTTCAGCCGGCGGACAATCTTCGCTTGCTCGCAGCAAAGATGGAACTCAGCGCCGGTTCGGCGGTTGCATTGCGGCGTCCCGGTCAGCGAGCAGGAGCTGCTTTGAATCGTCGCCAGTTACTCCACGGATCGGCCGTATTGCCGACACTCATGTTCTTGCCACAGCGCCAGGCCGCCGCCGCAGGGAGCGCGACGGACGCACCCTTCAACCCAGGCATGGTCAGGGAGCTTGCGCGCAATCTCGCCGGCAAGTCGTTCGAGGCGCCGGACGAGAAATTGCCGAACGGCCTGACGGACCTCAACTACGACCAGTACCGCTCGATCCGCTTCACGTCCGAGCGCGCACTGTGGCGCGGCGCGAAGCTGCCGTTCGAGGCGCAGTTCTTCCACCGCGGCTTCTTCTACAAGAACAAGGTCAAGATCTTCGAGGTCGCTGACGGCAAGGTCAGCGAAGTCAAGTACAGCAAGGACATGTTCTCGTTCGGCGAGACCGTGCCTGACTTCACCGAGACCGACCTCGGCTTTGCCGGATTTCGCATCCACGCGCCGATCAACAAGCCGGACTACTATGACGAGGTCTGCGTCTTCCTCGGCGCGAGCTATTTCCGCGCGGTCGCCAAGGACGAGACCTACGGCCTGTCGGCGCGCGGCCTGTCGATCGATACCGGCGAAGCCAAGGGCGAGGAGTTTCCGTTCTTCAAGGCGTTCTGGCTCGAGCGTCCCGTGCCCAACGCGACCTCGCTGGTCATTCACGCCTTGCTCGACAGCAAGAGCTGCGCGGCAAGCTACCGCTTCACGATCAGGCCTGGAGCGACCACGGTGTTCGATGTCGAGGCATCGCTCTATCCGCGTGCCGATCTCGAGCACGTGGGCCTTGCGCCGATGACGAGCATGTTCTTCTTCGGGCCCAACGATCGCAACGAGGTCGACGACTTCAGGCCGTCGGTGCACGATTCGGACGGGCTTGCGATCTACAACGGCAAGGGCGAGAGCCTGTGGCGCCCGCTGAGCAATCCGCGCGACCTCCAGATCAGCACGTTCCAGGACGTCAATCCGCATGGCTTCGGTCTGATGCAGCGCGAGAAGAATTTCTTCGCCTATCAGGACATCGAATCGCGCTTCGAGAAGCGTCCGAGCTTGTGGGTCGAGCCGATCGGCGACTGGGGCGAGGGCGCGGTCATCCTGTTCGAGATCCCGACCAAGGAAGAGATCCACGACAACATCGCCGCGTTCTGGCGGCCGAAGGCGCCGCCCAAGGCCAAGAGCGAGACCAATTTCACCTATCGCCTGCATTGGGGGCCGGATGCGCCGAAGCCGCATTCGCTCGCGCGCTTCACGCGCAGCGGCATCGGCGCGCATGGCGAGAACAGCAAGCTGTTCGTGCTCGACCTGTTCGGTGACAATCTGAAGGGGATCGATCCCGGCAGCGTCAAGGGCGTCGTGACGGCCGAGAAGTCCGAGATCACGAATGTCGTCACGCAGCCAAATCCGAATACCGGCGGATGGCGGCTCAGCTTCCAATGCGCCGTCAAGAAGGACCCGGTCGAGCTGCGTGCGCATCTGGCGCAGGATGACAAGCCGCTCTCCGAGATCTGGGTCTATCGATGGGCGCCATAGTCACGTCGCCTCAGTCCGACGTCGCCGCGGCGGCCGACGGCTTCCTGCCACAAGAGAGCCCGCTTGCGATGTCGGCGGCCGATCTCGGCCGGCCGCCGCATGCGGTGAGCACGCCGGTGTCGGTCGGCGCGGGCATGTTGATGCGCCGCGCGTTCGTCCTGATGCTGACGGCGGCGCTGACCGGTGCCGGCGCCTACGAGATGTACATGGTGGTCCAGGTCGGCGGCGTGACGATCATGGAAGGCATGGTGCTGGTGCTGTTCGTCGCGCTGCTCGCCTGGATCGCGTTTTCGTTCGCTTCGGCGCTCGCCGGCTTCTTCGCTCTGCTTCGCCGCAACGGCAACGCCTTGCCGATCCGCGACGACGGTCCCTTGCCGCAGCTCGCGAGCCGGACCGCGGTCCTGCTCCCGACCTACAACGAGAATGCGCATCAATTGATGGCGCGCCTGCGCGCCATCTACGAGTCCGTCGAGGCAACCGGGCAGGGCGACAGCTTCGACTGGTTCGTGCTCAGCGACACCCGCGATCCCGATATCTGGATCGCCGAGGAGAGGGCGTTCCTCGAACTCTGCGAGGCCTGCGGCGCGCAGCGGCTGTTCTACCGGCATCGCGCCGACAATACGGCGCGCAAGTCCGGCAATGTCGGCGAGTGGATCACGCGGTTTGGCGGCGCCTATCGGTTCATGATCGTGCTCGACGCCGACAGCCTGATGTCGGGCGACACCATGGTGCGGATGGCGCACGCGATGGAGACCAACCCGCAGGCGGCGCTGCTGCAGACGCTGCCGGTCATCGTCAATGCGCGCAGCCTGTTCAGCCGCCTGCAACAGTTCGCCGGCCGGCTGTACGGGCCGATGGTCGCCGCCGGTGTCGCGTGGTGGCACGGCTCCGAGGGCAATTACTGGGGGCACAATGCCATCATCAGGATCGAGGCATTTGCGGAGCAGGCGGGGCTGCCCGAGCTCTCCGGACGCAAGCCGTTCGGCGGACATATCCTGAGCCACGACTTTGTCGAGGCGGCGCTGATGCGGCGCGCCGGCTGGGGCATCTACATGGCGCCGATGCTCGGCGGCAGCTTCGAAGAGGTGCCGCCGTCGCTATTGGATTTTGCCGCGCGCGACCGCCGCTGGTGCCAGGGCAATCTGCAGCATCTCGCCGTGCTGAGGACGCGCCGGCTGCACTGGATCTCGCGGCTGCATTTCATGACCGGGATCGGCTCCTACATCACCGCGCCGCTCTGGCTCTCGTTCCTGCTGCTCGGAATCCTGATCTCGTTGCAGGCGCGCTTCATTCGCCCCGAATATTTTCCGAAGGGCTTTTCGCTGTTCCCGAACTGGCCGGCGCAGGACCCGGTGCTCGCCGCCTGGGTGTTTGGCCTCACCATGGCGCTGCTGATCGTACCGAAGGTGCTCGGCTTCCTCCTGTTGCTGACGCGCTCGGACGTGCGCCGGCAATTCGGCGGCGGCTTCCGGGCTCTTACGGGCGTGATCGCCGAGGTGCTGATCTCGGCGATGATCGCGCCCGTCATGATGGTGTTCCAGTCGATCGCGGTCGTCGAGATCCTGCTCGGCCGGGACGCCGGCTGGCAGACGCAGCGGCGCGACGACGGCGCGGTCGAGCGGCGGGAGCTGTATCGGAAGTATGGCGTTCCCACCGCCTTCGGTGTCGCGATGGCGATAAGCGCCTGGGCGGTGTCGCTGCCGCTGTTGCTGTGGATGTCGCCGGTGATCGTTGGCCTGCTGTTTGCGATTCCGATCGGCGCCTGGACCGCCCGGCCGGCGATGCACGCGCTGTTCGTGACGCCGGAGGAAGCTAAGCCGCCACGCGTGCTGGTCCGCGCCAATGAGCTGGCGGCATCGCCGGCACGCGCATCGGCCCCTGCGCTCGCGACGTTGCGGCAGGATTCCGGGCTGTTGCAGCGCCATCTCTCGTCGCTGCCGCCGGCGCGGCGCGGCGGTCCGGGTGAGATCGATCTTCACCTCGCGGTGGCGCGTGCGCGGATCGAGGCAAGCGACAGCTTCGACCAGGCGATCCGCCATCTCACGCCTCGCGAGACGTTGGCCGTGCTCGGTGATTCCGCGCTGCTGGAAGGGGTGCTTGCGAAGTAGTGTGGGGGGCTCAGGCCGCTTCCGGCAGCTTCGTCTGCAGGGACCGGGGATCGCGCGGCAGCGTGACGCGGACGACGGTGCCGACGCCGAGCTTGGAGCGCAGCCGCATCGAGCCGCCGTGCAGATTGGTGAGCGAGCGCGCGATCGCAAGTCCGAGACCGGAGCCCTGGTAGCTCTTGGTGAGTTGGCTCTCGACCTGCTCGAACGGCTTGCCGAGCCGGCGCAGCGATTCCGGCGCGATGCCGATGCCGCTGTCGGCGATCAACAGCACGATCGAGTCATCCAGCATCTGGCCGCGCACCAGCACACGGCCGTGGTCGGGCGTGAACTTCACCGCATTGGAGAGCAGGTTGACGATGATCTGCTTGACCGCGCGGCGGTCGGCGACGACCGAGATCGTGCTTTCGATATTCGACTCCAGCGACAATCCCTTGTGCTCGGCGCGGCCGGAGACCACGCGCAGCGACTCCGCGAGGATGCCGGAGAGATCGAGCGGCTCCATGTCGAACTTCATGCGGCCGGCCTCGATCTTCGACATGTCGAGAATGTCGTTGATGACCTCAAGCAGGTATTTCCCCGACGTCAGGATGTCGTGGCAGTACTCCGCGTATTTGTCCGAGCCGAGCGTGCCGAACAGGCCGCTGCCCATGATCTCGGAGAAGCCGATGATGGCGTTGAGCGGGGTGCGCAGCTCATGGCTCATATTGGCGAGGAATTTCGACTTCGCGGCGTTGGCGTCCTCGGCGCGAGTCTTCTCCTGCGAATATTTTTCGGCGAGGTCGGCAAGCTCGACGGCCTGCCGCTCCAGCTCGGATTGCGAGCGCTGCAGGTCGATCACCGTGGCGCGCAGGCGCAGGTCGTTGTCGACCAGCTTCTGCTCGTGCGCCTTGATGCGGGTGATGTCGGTGCCGACGGAGACGTAGCCGCCGTCCTTGGTGCGGCGCTCGCTGATGTGCAGCCAGCTGCCGTCGTCGAGCTGGGCCTCGAAGGTGCGGGCGCCGGGCGCCGGCACGCCGCTCTCGTGCAGGCGGGTGCGCACTTCCGGCATGCTGCCGACCTCGATCACGGTCTCGTAGGAGGTGCCGGGGCTGACGGCGGAATCGGGTAGCTTGTGCAGCCGCTGGAAGTGCGAGTTGCAGAGCACGAGACGATCGTCGGCGTCCCATAGCACGAAGGCTTCCGGAATGGTCTCGATCGCGTCGCGCAGCCTGAGATCGGCTTCCACCGACTTCTCGGCGAGGCTCTTCTGCTCGGTGATGTCGACCGCGATGCCGATCAGGTGCAGGCCGCCGTCGGCGGCGGCGTGGCTGAGCTCGCAGCGCACGCGCAGCCAGATCCAGTGGCCGCCGACATGGCGCATGCGGAAGCTCTGGTCGATGTGATCGATCTTTCCCGATATCAGCTGGTCGGCGATGTCGAACAGGTTGATGTCGTCCGAATTCACCAGCGCGTTGACCTCGCCGAAGGTGAGGAGGTCGTTGCGGGTGTCGAGGCCGAGCAGGGTGAACATCGACTGCGACCAGAAGATCCGGCCGCGCGACAGGTCCCAGTCCCACAATCCGCAGCGGCCGCGGTTGAGCGCGGTGTCGATCCGGCCGCGCACGGCGTCGTTGATCAGGTCGCCCTCGCGGGCGCGGGTCGATTGCCAGTGGAACGCGAAGCCGAGGATCAGCACCACGAAGCTCGTGGTCGCCGACAGCGTCACCGAGAGTGCCGCATCCGATCCCCAGATCGGCTCGTTCATCTCCTGGATGACGACGACCTGGCCGGGCAGCGACTTGACGAGCTGCGAGATCGCCAGCGCGCCGGTGCCGCCGGGCAGCGTCATGTCGCTGACCGTGCCCTGCTGGCCGGGCGCGACGAGCAGTTGCGCGGTGGAGACGATGTCGAGGATGCGGTCGTTCTCGCCGGCGCCGTCGACCGGCACGCGCGCCAGCACGCGGTGATCGGCGCTGGTGATGATGACGTGGCGGCCGTAGGCGATGCCCCAGGACGGGATCAGGTCCGGCAGCAGTTCCTGCATCCGCTCGATGTTGGCGAGCCGGTCGCGCCGCACCGAGGTCAGGCGATCGAGACGTTCGGCGAGGATGTCGGACAGTGCAGCAAGGTCGCGCTTCATCGCGCCGCGCTTCTGCCGGTTCTGGTCGATCACCTGGACGAAGGCGCCGAGGCAGATCGTGATGAGGAAGGCGATGATGAGCGTAGGGACAGCGCGGCGCAGTGCAGGCTCGGCCGTCAGGAGCCTGTGATAGGCCGGTTTCGCGATCGACTGCGCCAATCCCTTGATCGAATCGGATTGGACGCACGCGTTCGCTGCATGCGCGCGCGCCATGCCTGAGACCCCCGCTCTAAGCTGATTTTTTACCCGGTTCGGATGCTCCCCACGATGCATCCGAATCATGATCATTTGAATCCAGATTTCCGGGACTGTCGAGAGTCAACGATTCGTTAATGCGAAAAAATTCTTGTCCCGGGAAGAATCATGCGGCGCAAAGCGAGTCCGAAACGGGAACGGCTCCGTAGAATTACCCGCGCGTCGGCTCTGCGTGACTGATCACACGCTTCACGGTGGGGAACGCACGACGCAGTTTGCGTTCGATCTCGTCGACGCTTTCGTGCACCTTGATCACACTCATCGAAGGCTGCGCGCGGCAATGGAAGTTGACGACCTCGCCGGCGTCGGTGTTGCGGACCCGCACATTGTGGATGTCATGGATCGCGCCGCTATCGGCAAAGCCGGTCAGCGCCGCCTTGATGGCTTCGACGCGGTCCGGCGCGGCGTCGGTTCCCCACGGCAGTTCCGGCTCGAGCGGCTCGATATGGGTGTCGACCTCGACGTCCTCGCCGAAATCCTCGCGGATCGCGCGCTCGAGCCCGTGGGCGATGTCGTGCGCCGCGTCGAGCGCCATGTCGCTGTCGACCTCGAGGTCGATGCCGACGATCAGCTTGCCGCCGATGTCGTGCACCGTGACGTGGTGGATGGCGAGGCCGGAATTGCGCGCGATCACCATGATGCGCTCGCGCACGCTCTCATTGTCGCGCGCCACCGGCACCGCGGTGAAGGTGAGGTCGGCGTCGCCGAACGTCTTGGTCAGCGCCGCCTGCGCCCGGCGCTTGATGTCCTCGACGCGGTCGATCGGGTAGGTGCGCGGCACCTTGGCGATGGCATCGATGAAATGCGTCGCGCCGACCATGCGGACGCGCAACCGGTCGACATCGACCACCCCCGGCACGGCCTTGATGGCGGCGGTGGCCTTCTCCAGCGCGCCTTCGGGCGCGCGGTCGAGCAGGGTCTCGACCGTCTCCCGCGCCATGCGTAGGCCGAGCAGGGCGATCATCACCGCGACCGCGATCGCCGCTGCGGCATCGCCCCACCAGAAGCCGAAGCCGGCGAGCACCAGGCCGACGATGACGGCGGTCGAGCCCATCACGTCGGAGGCGAAATGCAGCGCATCGGCGGCCAGCGCCTGGCTCTTGGTGTCGCGCGCGGCGCGGTGCAGCGCGCGGGCCCGCCACAGATTGACGCCGATATCGATGACCAGAACGACAAAGGGAATGGCCGAGATCGACGGCGGCGGCGCGCCCTCGCGCAGATGGCTGTAGGCCTGGACCAGGATGCCGCCGGCCAGCACGTAGAGCAGGGCGATGATGCCGAGCGCCGAGACGCTCTCGAACTTGCCGTGTCCGTAATGATGCTCGGCGTCGGCCGGCTGGTCCGACACCCGCACCACCGCCCAGGTGATGATGGTGGCGACCAGGTCGATCGACGAGTGCAGCGCCTCCGAGATCAGCGCCAGCGATCCGATCGCGATGCCGACCACGAACTTCGCCACCGCCATGCTGCCGCTGGCGAGGATCGAGATCGCGGCGACCGATGTCTTGGTGGAGGGGGCGCTGGTGCTGGAAGAGCTCATGGGCGGCGGTTTAGCAGGGAGTTGGTGAACATCAAGTGTCGTTGATGAAACGCAATCGCCACTCAGTTGCAATTGCAGGATTTTGCCAAAATCACGCGGTCGTCCCGGCGGAAGCCAGAATCCACAACCATAGGGTTGTGTGGTTGAAGTGAGCTGTGGCAACCGCATCGCGTCATGACTCGCATTCGGGGTAATGGGTCCTGGCTTCCGCCAAGACGACGCTGGATGTGTTGCGCGACGTGTCAACCGAACATCTGCGTTCTCGCGGCGCGTTTCGCCCGAGCTTTGCAAAATCGTTTCGCCACGACACAAGAGGGCGCAGGGAATGCCGGGTGCGCGCTGCACCGCCCGTCGTGTCGAATGGGTAACTCATGCCGCCATCTCGACGCGTAACGTAGGATGGGTAGAGCGCACGAAACCCATCATGTCGGCGTGCGGATGCAATCGATGGGTTTCGCTTCGCTCTACCCATCCTACGAGCTAATGATCCAAAGCGGCCCTTGCCATTTAAGGACCGATTGGTCTATATATCGGCAATGAGCCGCCAAACCACCATGCAGGCGCCCCGTGGCCGCCCGCGAAGTTTCGACGTGGACGCCGCCATCGAACGCGCGATGAATGTGTTCTGGTCGCGCGGCTATCACGCCACGGCACTCCCGGACCTGCTGCGTGCGACAAAACTCTCGCGCGGCAGCCTTTATGCCGCTTTCGGCGACAAGCACTCGCTGTTCCTGCGCGCACTCGATCGCTACATTGCCGATGCCCTGACCCGGATGGATGACGAACTCGATCCCCGCAGAGATCCGGTCGATGGCCTGCGGGCCTACCTTGCCGGTTACGTTGAGCGCACGTGCGGTGCCAATGGCCGGCGCGGCTGCCTGTTGGTGGCGACGGCGATGGAGCTGGCCGGCCAGGATGCCGAGGTTGGTCGTCGCTTCGCGAGCTTCTTCAAAACCATGGAGACCAGGGTGGCGGACGCATTTTCCCGTGCGGAGACCGCGGGCAGATTGGCCGATGGCGTCGAGCCTTCGAGTGCCGCCCGAATCCTGATCTGTTTCCTTTGGGGGCTGCGCGTGGTCGCAAAGACGGCTCCGGCACGTACCACATCGCAGGCCACCGCTGACGCGCTGCTCGATCGCTTCATCAAATAAGCAACTGTTGGAATGACCCTTGATGTCCTCTGGACGTCTGCGCGATCGGTACGCCCATATATGGACCGATCGGTCTTGAAAGGAAGGATGCGATGTCTGCCATCCAGATCATTTGCGCGGTGGCCGTTCCCTTGCTCTGGGGTTATCAGTTCGTGGTCATCAAGGTCGGCGTCACCGAGTTTCCGCCGCTGTTCTTCCTCGGACTGCGTTTCCTGGCCATCGCGCTGCTGCTTGTTCCGTTCGTCAGAAGGCCGACACGCCAACAACTCGGCCCTGTCTCAGCTATTTCGGTTTTCCTCGGCGGACTGAACTTCGGGCTGTTCTATGTCGGCCTTGGGCTCGGCTCGGGGAGCATGTCGGCGGTCGCCTATCAACTCGCCCCGCCGTTCACCGTGCTGCTCGCCTGGCCGCTGCTCGCGGAGCGGCCGTCGCTCGTCACATCCGCTGGCGTGGTGCTGGCGTTCGTCGGCGTGGTGGTGCTGGCGGCGGGGCCGGGGCTGTCGGCAAACGTGCTGCCGCTGCTGCTCGTGGTTGCCGCGGCGTTCGCATTCGCGGTGTCCACCGTCCTGACGAAACGCTACGGCCCGTTTGATCCCCTGATGCTGATGGGGTGGTCGTCGCTGCTCACGGTGCCGCAGGTGATGTTGATGTCGCTGTTGCTGGAATACGGACAGCTGGCGAGCCTTGGCACTGCGGATCAACGGGGCTGGCTGGCGCTCGCCTACACCGTCTTCATCGGCGGCATTGTCGGGTTCGGCCTGTGGTTCTGGCTGATCGCCCGCTGCTCCATGGCCCGTGTCGCCCCCTTCGGTCTGCTGCTTCCGGTGTTCGCTTTGATCTCGAGCGTGCTGTTCCTTGGCGACCAGGTGACGCCGAAACTGGTTGTCGGCGGACTGCTCGCGATCTCCGGCGTCGCCATCACACAGGTCAGACCGGGTGCGAAGTCGGACCAGTCGTAGCGCTCGCAGGGACCGAATTCGGCCGTGGTCGATGGTTCCGCTCCCACAACAGGGAACCGCCTTCGGGCGGTCTTCCGTTTGCGTAAAATGCGAACGGTTCGCCATCGCCAGGACGTGAGCACGTGCGGCAAATCAGCGCCCTCCCGGCAGGGCTGTTGCGCTGTGCCTCACCTTCAAATCCGGCAATCGCGGCATGCACGGCTGCCCGGCGCGTGATTTCCCGCGCCAGACATCTTTTTTGACCGCTCAGCCCGCAGCGTTGGTGTGCAGCTTGTGCCAGAGCGCGCAGCCATGCGGACGGATGCTGCCGGACATGTTTCGACGTCGCAACTTCGGGTGGAACGATTGCCCTCTGGAAGTATTTGGCGGCGATGCTCTCGGTGCTCAGGGAGTGGACCAATATCCAATGCAGAAGGGAGAGGCCACATGAGGAGCGTTTTCGCGAAGGCGTCAATCCTCGGGGTTGTCAGCGCGGGGCTGATCGGTACGGCTGCGGCACAGACTCAAGATTTGCGCAATGGCGCGGCCGATGCGACCAAGCAGGCAAATTCGGTCTTGCTGAAACAGCTGCCGTTTAACGACACCTCCGATTTCGACGCCGCGAACAAAGGCTTCATGGCCGCGCTGCCTTCCGAGGCAATCAAGGGAAGCACGGGCAACGCGATCTGGAACCCGCAGCAGTACGGATTCATCAGCGACGCGACAGCCCCCGATACGGTCAACCCAAGCCTGTGGCGACAATCCCGGCTGATCAACATCTCCGGCTTGTTCGAGGTGACCGACGGCATCTATCAGGTCCGCAATCAGGACCTGTCGAACATGACGATCATCGAGGGCAGCGAGGGCATTACAATCGTCGATCCGCTCGTGTCGGCAGAGACGGCAAAGGTGGCGCTCGACCTGTACCGCTCGAAGCGCGGAAACAAACCCGTCAAGGCCGTGATCTACACCCACAGCCACGTCGATCACTATGGTGGTGTGCGGGGCGTCACCAGCGAGGACGACGTCCAGTCCGGCAAGGTCAAGATCTACGCGCCGGATGGATTCCTGGAGGCTGCGGTCGCCGAGAACGTCATGGCCGGCACCGCGATGAGCCGGCGCGCCAGCTACATGTACGGCAACCTGCTCAAGGCGGATCCGAAAGGTCAGGTCGGCGCGGGTCTCGGCACCACGACCTCGGCGGGCACGGTCACGCTCATCGCGCCGACCAACATCATCAAGGAAACCGGACAGAAAGAGAAGATCGACGGCTTGACCTACGAATTTCTGATGGCGCCCGGTTCGGAAGCGCCGTCGGAGATGATGTGGTTCATCGAGGAAAAGAAGGCGATGGAATCCGCCGAGGACGCGACCCACACGCTGCACAATACATATTCGCTTCGCGGCGCCAAAATTCGCGAGCCGCTCCCCTGGTCGAAGTACCTCAACCAGGCGCTGGTGATGTGGGGCGACAAGGTCGACGTGGTGTTTGCGCAGCATCACTGGCCGACATGGGGCAATGACAAGGTGGTCTCACTTCTGGAGAGCCAGCGCGACCTTTACCGCTTCATCAACGACCAGACCTTGCGCATGGTCAACCACGGCATGACGATGCGCGAGATCGCCGACGGATTCAAAATGCCTGACAGCCTCGCCAACGTCTGGGCAAACCGTGGTTACTACGGCTCGATCTATCATGACGTGGCCGCCACCTATGTTCTTTATCTTGGCTGGTTCGACGGCAACCCGGCCACCCTGCACGAACTGCCGCCGGTCGAGGCGAGCAAGAAGTACGTCGAGTTCATGGGCGGCAGCGACGAGGTTCTGAAGAAGGCCAAGGCTTCCTACGACAAGGGCGAATATCGCTGGGTGGCTCAAGCCGTCCACCACGTCGTGTTCGCCGATCCCGACAATCAGGCCGCCAAGAATCTCGAAGCCGACGCGCTCGAGCAGCTCGGCTATCAGGCCGAGTCCGGACCGTGGCGCAACTTCTACCTGACCGGCGCCCAGGAGCTGCGCAACGGTGTCGCCAAGCTGCCGACGCCGAACACCGCGAGCCCCGATACGGTGCGCGCGATGTCCGCGGATTTGTTCTTCGACTATCTCGGGGTTCGCCTCAACGCGGAGAAGGCCGGCAACGCGCATGCGAAGCTCAACTTCGAGTTCGGCAAGGACGGCAACTACTTCGTCGAACTGAAGAACGGAGTGCTGAACCACACGGCGAACATGAAGTCCAACAATGCCGATGCGACCGTCGCGTTGTCGCGGGATACGCTGAACGGCATCATCCTGCAGCAAACCAGGTTTGATGATGCCATCTCGGCCGGCGCGGTGAAGGTCAGCGGAGACCAGACCAAGCTGCGCGATCTCGTGTCGTATCTCGACACGTTCGACTTCTGGTTCAATATCGTGACGCCGAACCAGACGGCTCAATCCGCCACGACGGGGCGAGGGGGAACGTCGCGATAATCATAACGATAATCACACGGTCAAGCGGCGCGGGGCACTTGCTTCGCGCCGCTTTGCTATGCGCACCTTCGCCGAAGATCGCGCGGATTTCCGCGATCGAGCGGGTGCGGAAGGTGACGCCGACACTCTTCACGCGCTGTCGAAGACAGCTCCATTCAGTCATTTTGCTGACGCAATCTCTGTTTTAGTCGAGCCAGAAACTGAAAAACACGGTGTGAGGGCCGCCCAGGTTCTCACGATGGTTCCACTGCCGGAACTGGCACGAATCCGCAAGGAATTGGCACGCGTAAACGCCTCCGCGTTCGCTTGACCATGTTTTGCGGCATCGGGAACCGGACGATCGAAGAAAATCAATCAAGGAGTTATGATGCTGTTCGGCTTGAGCGCCGCGATTTGCGGCGCCCTGGTTGCGCTCGCCTTTTCTGGCACCGCTGCTCGAAGTGAAATCGCTGCGGTTCATTCAAGCGCCGTCGTCAATGCCGCGTGTGGGGATGCAATCGTTGGCGCGGCATCCATGTACAATCCATTCAAGCCCGGCAAGGAGGAGGGCGGTCCGAGCACAGCCTCCGGCGAGCGCTATGATCACTCGGTCTGGGCGGCTGCCATCAAGACGAGTCTGCGCCGGAAGTTTGGTGGGGTCCAATTTGGCGCGAGGCCGAAATATGCCCTCGTCGAGGCCGTCGGCAAGAAGGTCATCGTGAAGATAAATGACGTGGGGCCACTCAGGCCTGGCCGCATCATTGACCTCAATGAGCGGACGATGCGCTATTTCGATCCAAGCCTGGAGCTCGGAGTTATCAGTGGCGTCAAGGTCAGCCCGCTTGCGGGGGACTATTGGATTCCAGGACCTGTCGGCTGAACATCGCACGCGAAAGAGCCAGGGCATAGCACGCGGCAAGCGCGGACCCGTTGGCTGATCCGCCCTTCACTCGCAAATCGCCGGAGCCTGCTGCTACAGCGTCACCACGATCTTGCCGAGGTGCTTGTTGGCTTCCATGTGTTCGAACGCCTTGCCGATGTCGGCGAATTTGTAGACCTGGTCGATCGGCAGCTGCAGCTTGCGTGCCTCGACCGCGGGCCAGATGTCCTTGCGCACCTCCTCGAAGATCGCGCGGATCTCCTCGATCGAGCGGGTGCGGAAGGTGACGCCGATATACTGGATGCGGCGCGCCGCGTGCAGGTCGAAGTTGAAGTCGCCGTGGGTGCCGCCAAGCCGGCCGACATTGACGATGCGGCCCTTGACCTTGGTCGCCTTGAGGTTCTGGTTCGCGACCGGTCCGGAAACCTGGTCGACGATCAGGTCGACGCCTTCGCCTGATGTCGCCTGCAGCACCTGATCGACCCAGCCGGGATCCTTCGAGTCGACCGCGAGATCGGCGCCGAACTCCTTCAGTCGGCCGCGACGCGTCGCGTCGGTCGATGAGCCCACCACGAGCTTGGCGCCCTTCAGCTTGGCGATCTGCATCGCCATCAGCCCAACGCCGGAGCTTGCGCCCTGGATCAGCACGCTCTGGCCCGGCTGCAGCGCGCCATTGGTGACGACGGCGTTGTGCATGGTGGCGAGCGCAACGGGCAGGGTTGCGGCCTCGTCGAAATTCATGTTCGAGGGCGCGCGGAACAGCCGGCCGTGATCGGCCAGCGTGTATTCTGCGAATGCCGCGCCGCCGGAGCCCATGATCTTGTCGCCGACCTTGACGCCCTTGGCATCGGGGCCGAGCTCAGCGACCTCGCCGGCCCATTCCATGCCGAGCACGGTGCCGACGCCGCCGGCCGCGCCGTGGACATGGCCCTTGGTCATGCCGAGATCGGCGCGGTTCAGCCCGCAGGCATGGACCTTGACCAGCACCTGGGTGCCCTTCGGCACGGGCTTCGCAACGTCGGTGATTTCAGGGCCGTTAGGGCCGTAGACATAGGCTTTCATGGGCTTCTTCTCGTTGTGTCTAACGCGAGATAATTCCGTCATCCTGAGGTGGCCGCTTTTTCAGCGGCCCTCGGAGGATGGACGGCCCGGCTGGTGGCCGTCGACCCTTCGAGACGCGCTTCGCGCTCCTCAGGGTGACGGATAACACTCGTGCTCCGCTCCGGCCTATTCCGCGGCCTGGCGCTTGGCGCCGGACATCATCGCTTCCAGCCGCTCGCGAATGATCGCTTCCGCTTCGTGGACGATGCGCGACACCAGCTCGGCGCAGGACGGAATGTCATGGATCAGGCCCTGCACCTGGCCGGCCGACCAGATGCCTTCGTCGGCATCACCCGACGCGTAGACCATCTTGCCGCGCGCGCCGGCGACCAGCTCGCGCACATCCTCGAACTTGGCGCCTTCCTTCTCCATCTGCACGACCTTGGTCGAGATCGCGTTCTTGGCGACGCGCGAGGTGTTGCGCATGGTGCGGAAGATCAGCTCGGTCTCGCGCTCGTCATTGGCGACGATGCGTTCCTTTACCAGCATATGGATCGGGCTCTCCCTGGTGCACATGAAGCGCGTGCCCATGTTGATGCCTTCGGCGCCGAGCGCGAGCGCTGCGACCAGGCCGCGGGCATCGCCGAAGCCGCCGGAGGCGATCATCGGGATCTTCACCTTGTCGGCGGCGGCGGGGATCAGGATCAGGCCGGGGGTGTCGTCCTCGCCGGGATGGCCGGCGCATTCAAAGCCGTCGATCGAGATCGCGTCGGCGCCCATCCGCTCGGCGGACAGCGCGTGGCGAACGCTGGTGCATTTGTGCAGCACCTTGATGCCGTGCTTCTTGAACTCGTCGACATGCTCCTGCGGCTTGTTGCCGGCGGTCTCGACGATCTTGATGCCGCTCTCGATGATGGCCTGGCGGTATTCGGCGTAGGGCGGCGGCTTGATCGCGGGCAGGATGGTCAGGTTGACGCCGAACGGCTTGTCGGTCAGCTCGCGGCAGCGCGCGATTTCCTTGCGCAGATCGTCCGGCGTCGGCTGTGTCAGCGCGGTGATCATGCCGAGCGCGCCGGCATTGGCGACGGCGGCAACCAGCTCGGCGCGTCCGACCCATTGCATGCCGCCCTGCACGATCGGGTGGTCGACGCCGAACATTTCGGTGAAACGTGTCTTGATCATTCTGCCCTCGTTTCCATCAGGATTTTCCGCGGCGCGGACGGCGGCGCACGGTGTTGTTATGGATGTCGAGGGGAAGGATGCAGTCCTGTCCGTCAATTGTCTACCGGCGACCTGCGGCGCGCCCATGCGGAAATGACGGGCCGCGGCGGTCAGGCGAGGGCGGGACGGAAATCTTTCGTCATCTGTTCAGGCGCTCGTGATCGAACACGCAGCGCCTGGCTGAGAGCAAGGCAAAGCAGGCGCTTGTTACGCCGGCACGGCGTCCTTCTTCGACGCGGCGGTCTCCTCGTCGAATGCGGCGGCGATGTCGCGCATGCTGACGACGCCGATCAGGCTGTAATTGTCGATGACGGGCACGTGGCGAATGTGGTGCTTGGTCATGAGATGACGGATGTGCTCGAGCGTATCGCTCGATGTGCACGACACCAGCTGCTGCACCGACACGAACTGCGACACCTTCATGCTTGCGCCCGCCGCACCGTGCTCGGCGATCGCGCGCACCACGTCGCGCTCGGTGAACATGCCGACGGCGGTGTTACCCTCGGTGCGAACGACATCCTTGACCACGAGCGCGCTGATATTGCTGGCGCGCATCAGTTGCGCGGCGATCGCCACCGTCTCGTTCATGCGCACCGTGGCGACGCGGGGGGTCTTCTTGCGCAGGATATCTCCGACTTGCATGGCAACCTCCTGGGTTATCGTTGACTGGAGTCTGGTATACAAAATGCCAATTGTCAACGTGGCTGTCACAGAAATCTACCATCAGCAAAATGCTTAAATAGGCAGGTTTGCTGACATTTCCGACGATTGTGAGTGGCCGTGGGCGGCGCGGGCGATCTGCCGCACTAAGCGTGGTGGCATCTGGCATCCCTGAGCTGGCAAAAAAGAGACGAGGCGCACCGAAATGCGCCTCCATCAGTCTCCGGGGAAATGTCGGGACCAAGCGGTCCTGATCGGGTGGTCTTTAGCCAAGCCGTCTTGTTAAGCCGTCTTGGCGCTCGTCGCGGTCTCTTCCGCGGCGGCAGCCTCGTTGCCGTTGATGAAGGCGCGGCGCATCGGCTTGATCACGAACAGCGCCATCAGCGCCGCGGTGGCGTTGAGGGCGACCGCGATCACGAACACCGCCTGCCAGCCATAGCTGGCGGCAACGATGCTGGCGGCAGGCACCAAGAGCGCTGCGGTGCCCTTCGCGGTGTAGAGCATGCCGTTGTTGGTGGTCGCGAACTTCGAGCCGAAGGTGTCGCCGCAGGTCGCCGGGAACAGCGAGTAGATCTCCCCGAACACGCCGAAATAGACCGCGGTCGCCAGCACGAACACCACCGGGTTGTGACCCCAGGTGGATAGCGTGAGCAGCATCAGCGCGCCGGTGCCGAACGCAATGAACATGGTGTGCTCGCGGCCGATATTGTCGGACACCCAACCGAAGAACGGCCGTCCGAAACCGTCGAAGATGCGGTCGAGCGAGATCGCAAAGGTCAGCGCGGCCATCTGGAAGCCGGCGAGCGTGACCGGCGTGTTCGCGATCTTGTAGTCGTGCGCGATCGGCGCGATCTGCGCCGCCGCCATCAGGCCGCCGGCGGCGACCATCACGAACACCAGATACATCACCCAGAAGATCGGGCTGCGCAGCACCTGCGGCGGCGTGAAGTCGACCTTGGTCTGCGGCAGATTGAGCTGCTTCTTCTTCGGCGGGATCGAGACCGCGGGCGGCTGGATGAAGAAGGCGAGCAGGAAGACGATCAATCCCTGTCCGATGCCGAAATCGAAGAACGCGGTCTGATAGCCGCTCGCGGCGATCATCTTTGCAATCGGCACCACCGTGAGCGCGGCGCCGGCGCCGAAGCCGGCCGCGGTTGCGCCGGCGGCGAGGCCGCGGCGATCGGGAAACCACTTCAGCGCGTTGCCGACGCAGGTGCCGTACACCGCACCGGCGCCGATGCCGCCGAACACGGCGGCGGTGTAGAGCAGGGCGAGCGAGTCGGCATAGGAGTTCAACACCCAGGCGAGCGCGATCATGATGCCGCCGAACATGATGACGAGCCGCGGGCCGTATTTGTCGACGAACCAGGCCTCGACCGGCACCAGCCAGGTCTCGGTCACCACGAAGATCGTGAAGGCGAACTGGATCGCCGCGCGGCCCCAGTGATGCGCGCCGTCGATCGGATCGACGAACAGCGTCCAGCCATATTGCAGGTTCGCGATCATCGCCATGCAGACGATGCCCATGACGAGCTGCAGCCAGCGGAAGCCGCTGGACGAAGGTTGAGCTTGTGTGACGGCAGTATTGCTGGAAACCATCAAGTCCTCCCGAGCGCGCTGGTCTTGTGACCGAGTGTCGCAATTATTGTGGCGTATCGTCGCAAGCGCCCGGCGGAAGTTGGTATACTATATTCCAGAAAGCAAGCCCTTCATTCCGCTGCAACGCAGCAAATCTGACATTCGACGCGCCGGTCCAGACGGCATCTCGTGGCCAGCCAAAATGAAAAGCGCCCGGCTTTTGGCCAGGCGCTTCGCAGGCTGTGGTGAGGCGGTTGCTCAAGCCGTAGCCGATTTCGCGACCACGATTTTTCGCCAGGGCTTGAGCAGCATGATCGCGAGCAGCGAGGCGAGGATGTTGGCGCCTGCCGCGATGATGAACACCTTGTCCCAGTTGCCCGACGATTGCTGCATGTAGTTGGCGATCGGCACCAAGAGCGCCGCGGTGCCCTTCGCGGTGTAGAGCAGGCCCGCATTCGTGGTGGCGAACTTGGCGCCGAACGTATCGGTGCAGGTCGAGGGGAACAGCGAGTAGATCTCGCCCCAGGCAAAGAACACGAAGCCCGAGAGCAGCACGAACCAAACCGGGTCGTGTCCCCAGAGGTAGAGCATCCAGATGCCGATGCCTTCCATGCCGAAGGCGATGAACATCGTGTTCTCGCGGCCGATCATGTCGGAGATCCAGCCGAAGAACGGACGCGTCAGGCCGTTGAGGACGCGGTCGATGGTTGCCGCGAAGGTGACTGCCGTCATCGTCACCGCCATCAGCGTGACCGGCACGCTGTCGACCTTCCAGTCGACCGCGATCGGCTTCAGGTTCGCCGTCACCATCAGGCCGCCGGCGCCGACGATCACGAACATGAAGTACATCAGCCAGAAGATCGGCTGCCGCAGCACTTCGGTCGGCTGATAGTTACGCCGGGTCTGGATGATGTTGGCGTTCGCCACGACGGCCGGCACCTGTCCGGCCTTCGGCGCCAGCAGGAAGAAGGAGAGCAGCACGATGATGATGCCCTGGCCGAGACCGAAATACAGGAAGGTGGTCTGGAAGCCGGAGTCCTTGATCATCGCCTGGATCGGCGCGACCGTGAGCGCCGAGCCTGCGCCGAAGCCGGCAGCGGTGATGCCCGCGGCAAGTCCGCGCTTATCCGGAAACCATTTCAGCGCGTTGCCGACGCAGGTGCCGTAGACGCCGCCGGCGCCGATGCCGGCGATGATCATGCCGAGATAGTAGCCGTTCAGCGACGTCGCCTGGGCGTTGATCGCCCAGCCGAGTGCGCAGAGGATGCCGCCGACCAGCACGACGATGCGCGGACCGTATTTGTCGACGAACCAGCCTTCGACCGGCACCAGCCAGGTCTCGAACAGCACGAACAGCGTGAAGGCCCATTGGATCGATGCGCGATCCCATCCGAATTTCTTCTGGATGTCGGGGACGAAGAATGTCCACCCGTATTGATAATTTGCGATCATCACCATCGCGGCGACGCCGATCGCGAGTTGCATCCAGCGATAGGTGTCGCTGACACGCGCGGCCGCGGGGGCCGCAGTTGCCTGAACCATGTCCGACATAGATCCTCCCAGTGCGCCCCTTGTCGTTGCTTATGAGCGCGCGATGGCCATCTTGGTATCCGATATGCCAAGGTTCAAGCTGTCGCAGGGGCAGCGCGCGCTTATGCCGCACAGGACTCAGCCCGGGCACCCCGGGAGAGTAGTTCAGCGCGCAAGGAAATGGCCCCGAAAATCGGGGCCATTGGTCGAAGGTTCAATGTCAGGTCGCATCTTGCGACGAAAGCTGCATCGGCGGAGAGCGCCGGAAATCCCTTGGCTTAGAGGCCGAAGCGCGGCAGGTCGCCGTTGCGATTCGAAATCTCCGCGCTCTTCATCAGCAGGCGGTCGATCGAGGCCAGCAGGCGGCCGAACAGGGTGGAGGAGGGCGCAAGCGTCAGTACAGTGGTCTTGGACATTGGTGTCCCCTTTCATTGGAGGTCAGCAATGGGCCGGCTCATCATCTGCAGCCAAACTATGTATACCAGATGCCAGATACAACGGACTTGTTTGCATGGCAGCATGCACGACTGTGCAATGCAGCAAAATCGGCGGATCGGATTCCGGATCGGCGTGGATGGGGCGGGAGCCAGGCGGCGACGCCGGGTCAGAATTTCCAGCTAAAACTGGCCTTTACCGAGTGGTCCTGGACCCGGTCGGCAAGCTGGCCGACATAGGCGATGCCGATGCTGGCCTGCGGTGTGACCCGCAGGTCGAGGCCGCCTTCGACCAGTGCCGCGTTCCGCGCCAGCGGCACGCCGGCCACGGTGAATCCGGTTCCCAGGCCCTGGAACGCGAGCGCCGATGTCGGGGTCACGTCGCCGAAGGCGTACTGCCAGGCCACCGCCTGTTCGCCGGCGTCGGCCGCCTGGTCGATGCGGAGGCGGTGAGCTTCACCGAGTTCCATCGTCCGAACGTGCCCGCGGCATGCAGGCGTTTGCGAAGCACATGCACTCGCATCCGTTCTGGCAGCACGATCCGGCGTTCTATGGCGAACGCGCGCTGCGCGAGTCGGATTTCTTCAGCGACGAGGAATTCGTCGAGCTGCCGATTGCCAAGGAGGTGTTCCTGCCGTCGGGGGCGCGGCGGATCATGGGGATCGCGTTCGAGCACGCCGGTTATGTGGTCACGGTTGTCGGGCATCGCGTGGTGGGACGGCCGGCGTTCAGCGACGAGGAGCGCGACCGGATGCAGGGTTTTCGTCCGCACATCCTACGCGGCTACCGCCAGGCGCAGGAGTGAACGCTGCGGCGCTGACACCGAGCGACCGCCTGCGTCTGGCATTTCCCGCGCTGACGCCGCGCCAGATCGAGGTGGCGTCGTGGATCGCGCAGGGCAAGTCGAACGAAGAGATCGCTGCTATCCTCGGCGTCGGGCTCGATTCCGTGAAGGCGCACGTCAAGGCGATCAACAGCAAGATCGATTCCGACAGCCGGCGCGCCGCGATCGTCATCGCCCACACCACGCCGCCCTTCGCCGATCTGCCGCCGCTGTGGAAGCTCGGCCTCGAAGATTGAGGCGGGCGGCGCGTTCATAAAAGAAGGCCGCCCAAATGCGGCGGCCTCGAGTGAGCGGGTTTGCTTTTCTTCTTGGCCGATGAAGGGTCGGGGCCAAGTCCCTTCACCGCATTCGCTTCACCGCGTCCAGTCTTCGCCGGCGCACAGCGTTCCCATGCAGCCGCGAACGTTCAGCGTGCCCGGCGATACCAGCGTCACCGAGCTCTCATAGGTCTTGCCGTCGTCGGCGTTGTAGATCCGGCCGGCCCATTTGTTCGGGCCGGCGGGCTGCATGTTGATGAACAGCGACATGCCTATGACCGGTCGGGTGCGCTGCGCGCGATCGGCATTCTTGTCGTCGAGCTGCGGCTTGCCGGTGGCCCTGTCTGTCGGCTCCTTCAACCAGACGACGCGGCCGCACAGCGCGCTGCCGCAGCGGTGGACCTTGATCCTGGCGTCGCCGGATTGGGTCAGCCAGACGCCGGCCGGATCGGTGGCCTTGTCGCTCGCCTTGGCGGCATCGGCGGGGCTGCCGAGCAGCGGGATGTGGAACGCGGCCACGATCAGGCGGCGCGTGAGGTGAGCGTGGATCAATTGCTTCAGGGCCTTGCGCAGGCCGTTTTGGTCTGGGATTACCGTCATCATCCACCTTCTTCATGAAAAACTTCATGATAAACATGAAATAAATCACGTTTAAGGTTGAGTCAATGACATTGCCTGGGCATGATGCAATCCGGCCGTACCGGCTTTTTGGCAAAGAATTTTTCGGATGGGTGCGATGGGGAAATCGGTTCGTGAGCAGCGCCAGCTCTGGTTTCGCAGGCTCGATCGGGCGTTCTGGTTGATCTGGGCGGCGTTGCCGGTGGTGTTGTGGCTGGCCTATTACCGCACCACCACGGCGTCGGCGACGATCGCCGAGAGCCTGATCGGCGAGCAGGCGAAGTGCGCCAGCATCGTCGCCAACCCGCTCACCATGTCGGCCAAGGGCCAGGTGCTGTTCTGGTCGCTGTTCGCGCTTGGGGTATCGTTTTACGCCGTGCTGATCGGCATCCTACATCGCATGGTGAACCGATTCGCCAACGGACGGATCTTCGTGTCCGAAACGCTGCAGGGTGTCTGGTGGATGGGGATCTTCCTGGTGGTCTGGCCGTTTGTGGATACGATCACGACCATCGCGGTGACCTATGCGCTGTATCAGCTTGGCGACATCAAGTTCTTCCTGCCGAGCTACGGCGTCGACGTCGGCACGGTCGCAGGCGGCGTGTTCCTGATGGCGCTGAAATTCGTGATCGAGCAGGCCATCCTGTTGCAGTCCGAAAACGATCTGACGATCTGAGGGTGATGCTTGTGCCCATCGTGGTGAACCTCGATGTCATGCTCGCAAAGCGCAAGCGCCGCCTCGGAGACCTCGCGGACGCGATCGGCATTTCGATCCAGAACCTGTCGATCCTGAAGACCGGCAAGGCGAAGGCGATGCGCTTCTCGACGCTGTCGGCAATCTGCCGCGAGCTGGACTGCCGGCCGGGCGATATCCTGGAATATGTGCCGGGCGATGAGGGCGGCGAAGGCGAGAGCGGCGAGGGTGGTTGATCCGGCGTGCGGTCGACAGCGGCGCGGGACCGCAAGTTCCTCCCAAAACAAAATGGCCGCGGTTGCCCGCGGCCATTCGTGTTTCTGCTTGAGCGCGGCCTTTACTCGGCCGCCTGCTTGCGCGGCGGGTCGAGCGCGCCGGAGTCGTGGATCTCGGCGACCTGGTGATCGCTGAAGCCGAGCACCTCGCGCAGGATCTCGTCGGTGTGCTCGCCGAGCAGCGGCGAGCGCTGAACGTCGCTCGGCGAATCCGAGAGCTTGATCGGGTTGCCGACCGAGACGTACTTGCCGCGGGTCGGATGATCGACCTCGACCACGGTGCCGGTCGCGCGCAGCGACTGGTCTTCGGCGATCTCCTTCATCGACAGGATCGGACCGCAGGGGATGTCGTCCTTGTTGAGGATCTCCATCGCCTCGAACTTGGTCTTGGTCATCGTCCACTGCTCGATGCGGGCGAAGATCTCGTTGAGGCGCGGCAGGCGGGCCGGCGGCTTGGCGTAGTTCGGATCGGTCTTCCAGGTCGGCTCGCCGATCACGTCGCAGATCTTCTCCCAGACCGGGGCCTGGGTGATGAAGTAAATGTAGGCGTTCGGATCGGTCTCCCAGCCCTTGCACTTCAAGATGCGGCCGGGCTGGCCGCCGCCGGAATCGTTGCCGGCGCGCGGCACGGCATCGCCGAACGGAATGCCTTCGCCGAACTGGCTGTATTCCTTCAGCGGACCGTGGGCGAGCCGCTGCTGGTCGCGCAGCTTGACCCGGGCGAGGTTGAGCACGCCGTCCTGCATCGCGGCGGTGACGCGCTGGCCCTTGCCGGAGTGGGTGCGATGGTACAGCGCAGTGACGATGCCGAGCGCGAGATGCAACCCGGTGCCGCTGTCGCCGATCTGCGCGCCGGTGACCAGCGGCAGGCCGTCGCGGAAGCCGGTGGTCGAGGCAGCGCCGCCGGTGCACTGCGCGACGTTCTCGTAGACCTTGCAGTCCTCATACGGGCCGGGGCCAAAACCCTTGATCGAGGCGACGATCATCTTCGGGTTGATGGCCTGGATCTTCTCCCAGGGGAAGCCCATGCGATCGAGCACGCCGGGGCCGAAGTTTTCGACCAGCACGTCGCACTGCTTGATCAGCGCGGTCAACACTTCCTTGCCCTTCGGGTTCTTGGTGTCGAGCGTGATCGAGCGCTTGTTGTGATTCAGCATGGTGAAATACAGGCTGTCCACGTTCGGGATGTCCTGCAGCTGGCCGCGCGTGATGTCGCCGACGCCGGGACGCTCGACCTTGATCACGTCGGCGCCGAACCAGGCCAGCAATTGCGTGCAGGTCGGACCCGACTGGACGTGGGTGAAATCGAGAATGCGAACGCCCTTCAGCGCCTTGGTCATAATGTTTGCTCCGTACTCTATATGCCCCTGCACCCGCAGGGAGGATGGGGGTTAGGGGTTACTTCTTCTTCTGCAGAACGCTCTGCGGATTGAGGTTGCCGATGCGGCCGCTCTCCGAGCCCGCCGCCGGATCGATCACCGCGTTGATCAGCGTCGGCTTGCCGGAATCCAGCGCTGCATTGACCGCGCGCTTCAACTCGTCCGGCGAGGTGGCGTTGACGCCGACGCCGCCGAAGGCTTCCATCATCTTGTCGTAGCGCGAGCCCTTGACGAACACGGTGGTCGCCGGATCGTCGCCGGCGCTGTTGACGTCGGTGCCGCGATAGATGCCGTCATTGTTGAAGATCACGACGCAGATCGGCAGCCTGTAGCGGCAGATGGTCTCGATCTCCATGCCCGAGAACCCGAACGCGCTGTCGCCTTCGACCGCGAGCACGGGCAGGCCGGTCTCGACCGCAGCGGCGATCGAATAGCCCATGCCGATGCCCATCACGCCCCAGGTGCCGACGTCGAGCCGCTTGCGCGGCTTGTGCATGTCGACAACGCCGCGGGCGAGGTCGAGCGTGTTGGCGCCCTCGTTGACGAAGATGGTGTCCGGACGCTCCGCGATGATGGCGCGCAGCGCGCCGAGCGCGCCGTGGTAATCCATCGGCGAAGCGTTGCTCATCAGCTTCGGCGCCATCTTGGCGACGTTGTCGTCGCGCTTCTTGGCGATGGTCGAGAGCCAGTCCGTGGGCGCCGCGGTCCAGTTCGCGCCCATGGCGTCGAGGAACGCCGACACGCAGGAGCCGATATCGCCGACCACGGGGGCGACGATCTCGACGTTGGAATCCATTTCCTTCGGCTCGATGTCGACCTGGATGAACTTCTTCGGGGCTTCACCCCAGGTCTTGCCCTTGCCATGCGAGAGCAGCCAGTTGAGGCGGGCGCCGATCAGCATCACGACGTCAGCTTCCTTCAGCACCGTCGAGCGCGCCGCACCCGCGCATTGCGGATGCAGATCGGGCAGCAGGCCCTTGGCCATGCTCATCGGCAGGAACGGCACGCCGCTCTTCTCGACGAAATTCTTGATCGCCTCGTCGGCCTGCGCGTAGGCCGCGCCCTTGCCGAGGATGATGAGCGGACGCTTCGCGCTCTTCAGGACGTCCAGCGCGCGCTTGACCGAAGACGGGGAGGGGATCTGCTCGGGCGCGGCGTCGATCACCTTGACTAGTGACTTCTGACCGGCGTCGGCGTTCATCACCTGCGAGAACAGCTTTGCGGGCAGGTCGAGATAGACGCCGCCCGGACGGCCCGACACCGCGGCGCGGATCGCGCGCGCGAGGCCGATGCCGATGTCCTGGGCGTGCAGCACGCGGAACGCGGCCTTGCACAGCGGCTTGGCGATCGCGAGCTGGTCCATCTCTTCATAGTCGCCCTGCTGCAAATCGACGATCTCGCGCTCGGACGAGCCCGAGACCAGGATCATCGGGAAGCAGTTGGTGGTGGCGTGGGCGAGCGCGGTGAGGCCGTTGAGGAAGCCGGGCGCGGACACCGTGAGGCAGACGCCGGGCCGCTTGGTCAGGAAGCCGGCGATCGAAGCCGCGTAGCCGGCATTCTGCTCGTGGCGGAACGAGAGCACGCGAATGCCCGCCGCCTGGGCCATGCGGCCCAGGTCCGTGATCGGGATACCCGGCACACCATAGATGGTGTCGATGCCGTTGAGCTTGAGCGCATCGATGACGAGATGGAAGCCATCGGTCAGTTCTTGCTCGGTGCCCGGTGCCTCGGACTTCGTTGCGGTATTCAGCATCGGCATCGTCTCCCTGATCGTTCTTTGTTCGGACGATCTGATTGTCGTCTGAAGCGGGTGTGGACTCTCAAATTTAAGTGAACGGTTCTCTACGTGAATAATTCTTGGCCGTGCGCCTCGACGTAGGCGGCAAGCCCAAGCGTGTGGTCGCGCGCGCGCTTCTCGGCAAGCTCGGTGTCGCGCGCTTCCAGCGCCTCGATGATCCCGAGATGCTCGGGCAGCGAGGTCGCGGTGCGGTCCTTGCGGCCGATCGTGAGCTGGCGATAGCCGCGCACATGCAGCAGCAGGTCATTGGTGAGGTCGACCAGAACAGGCGATTCCGACAGCGAGATCAGCGCCTGGTGGAAGGCGATGTTGGCCTTGGAATATTCCTCGACGTGATCCTGCGGCAGGCGATCGTCGCTGAAGTCCTTGAAGAAGTCGCGCAGCGCCGAGATGTCCTTCTTGCGCGCGGTGGTCGTGATCAGGCGCGCCGCCATGCTCTCCAGCGCCGCCCAGGCGCGGATCATGTCGACGATCTCCGCCTTGGTGCGGCGGACCACGACGATGCCGCGGCGCGGCACGGTTTTCACGAATCCGTCCTGCTCGAGCATCGCGATCGCTTCGCGGATCGGCGTGCGGCTGACGCCGAGGCGCTCGGACAGTGCGCGCTCGTCGAGCATCACCGGCTCCGGCGTCGCGTAGATGTCCATCTTCAGGATCGCTTCCTTCAAGGCCTCATAGGCCTTGTTCTTGAAGCTCGTCTCCGGCGCGATCCGGACGATGGCGATATCTGTGTCAGCCATGGTGGGCGACGCCTTGGTCTGTTTCGGTTCTGGCACGACTCGTCTCCTCCTCTTGGAGACGTCTTCTTAGCAGAAGAAATTACCTTAGATTTTTGGCATGCCAAATACCAGAATGTCAAGCTGCCTATATTTTTCGATCTTTTTGGACCTCGACCGACCTTGACAATTGCGTTTTTGGCATACCAAATGCCACGAAATCTGTCCCAGGAGGAAGCCAATGTCAAATTCGAAGGATGCGGTCCGCAAAATTCTCGATGCGGTCAGGGCCGACAAGCGCACGAGCCTCACCGCGCCCGAAGGCAAGGTGGTTTGCGACGCCTACGGCATTCCGGTGCCGAAAGAGGGTGTCGCCAAGTCGGCGGCCGAGGCCGCCCGCATCGCCTCCGACATGGGCTTCCCGGTCGTGATGAAGATCGTCTCGCCAGACATCCTCCACAAGACCGAGGCCGGCGGCGTGGTGGTCGGCGTCAAGAGCGCCGCCGAGGCCGAGAAGAGCTACGAGACGATTCTCGCCAACGCCAGGAAGTACAAGGCCGACGCCAAGATCGAGGGCATCCAGGTCCAGCAGATGCTGGGCGGCGGCACCGAGGTGATCGTCGGCTCGATCACCGACGGCTCGTTCGGCAAGCTGGTCGCCTTCGGTCTCGGCGGCGTGCTGGTCGAAATCCTCAAGGACATCACCTTCCGCCTCGCGCCCGCGACCAAGGACGATGCGCTGTCGATGCTCGACGGCATCCAGGCGCATGAGATGCTGAAGGGTGTGCGCGGCGGCGAGGCGGTCAATCGCGAGGCGCTCGCCGACGTCATCGTCAAGGTGTCGCAGCTGGTCAGCGATTTCCCCGAGATCGTCGAGCTCGACCTCAACCCGGTGTTCGCCACCAGCAAGAACGCGATCGCGGCCGACGTCCGCATCGTCGTCGACTTCAACTACAAGCCGCGCCCGGCGCCGCGTCCGACCGAAGAGATCGTCGCCGCGATGAACCGAATCATGCAGCCGAAGGGCGTTGCTGTGATCGGCGCCTCCGCCGAGGACGGCAAGATCGGCAACTCCGTGATGAAGAACCTCATCAACGGCGGCTACAAGGGCGAGATCTATCCGATCCACCCCAAGGCCGACGAGATCCTCGGCTACAAGGCCTACAAGAGCGTCAAGGACGTGCCCGGCGTGATCGACACGGCGGTGTTCGCGATCCCGGCGAAATTCGTCGCCGGCGCGCTCGCCGAATGCGGCGAGAAGAAAATCCCCGGCGCGGTGCTGATTCCCTCGGGCTTTGCCGAGGCCGGCGCGCCGGAATTGCAGGCCGAGATCGTCGAGGTCGGCAAGAAGTACAATATCCGCCTGATGGGGCCGAACATCTACGGCTTCTATTATACCCCGGCCAATCTCTGCGCCACGTTCTGCACCGCCTATGACGTCAAGGGCCACGCCGCGCTGTCGTCGCAGTCGGGCGGCATCGGCATGGCGATCATCGGCTTCTCGCGCTCGGCCAAGATGGGCGTGTCGGCGATCGTCGGCCTCGGCAACAAGTCCGACATCGACGAGGACGATCTGCTCGCCTTCTTCGAGCAGGATCCCAACACCAACCTGATCGCGCAGCACTGCGAGGACCTGAAGGACGGCCGCGCATTTGCCGAAGCCGCCAAGCGCGTTTCCAAGAAGAAGCCGGTGGTCGTGCTCAAGGCCGGGCGCACGTCTGCGGGCGCGAAGGCGGCCTCGTCGCATACCGGCGCGCTCGCCGGCAACGACAAGATCTACGAGGACGTGTTCAAGCAGTCGGGCGTGATCCGCGCCCGCAGCCTGCGGCAGCTGCTCGAATTCGCCCGCGGCGTGCCGGTGCTGCCGACGCCGAAGGGCGAGAACGTGCTGATCATCACCGGCGCCGGCGGCTCCGGCGTGCTGCTCTCCGACTCCGTGGTCGACAATGGCCTGTCGCTGATGCAGATGCCGCCGGACCTCGATGCGGCGTTCCGCAAGTTCATCCCGCCGTTCGGCGCGGCCGGAAATCCTGTGGATATCACCGGCGGCGAGCCGCCGATCACCTACGTCAACACGGTCAAGCTCGGCCTGTCGGATGAGCGCATCCACGCGCTGATCCTCGGCTACTGGCACACCATCGTGACGCCGCCGATGGTGTTCGCGCGCAACATGGTCGAGGTGAAGAAGGAGATGGAGGCCAAGGGCTTCGTCAAGCCGATCGTCGCCTCGCTCGCCGGCGACGTCGAGGTCGAGGAAGCCGCCGAGTATCTCTACCAGAACGGCATCCCGGCCTACGCCTATTCGACCGAACTCCCGGTCGAGGTGCTCGGCGCCAAGTACAAGTGGGCGCGCGGCGCGGGCCTGCTCTGATCTTCTGAATCTGTCGAATACCACAGGCCGCCCCGGACACCGTCCGGGGCGGCCTTTTCATTGGGCTGCCCCCATCTGCAATGGGCCGCCGAGATGAACGGGAAGGGCGCGACCAGCCCGATCGCGCGAAACCAAGCCAGGCCTTCCTGATCTTCCAGCGCGGGTTCCGCACCATCTTCTTTTCCGGACCCGCGCGCGGCTGACGAAGCTTGCCTTCCGCATCTGATGTGCTACTGATATATCAGATCAATGACGGAGGGACCCGCGATGGAGTTGGCTGCAACAGGGATGACCGACCGCCAGCGCAAATATCGCGCGACCTACCGCGAGCGCGTGGTGGGCTGGTACAATGGCTGGCTGCATGTCGTGCTGATCTACACGATCGGCTTCACGGCGCTGTACGTCTATCTGGCCAATGTGCGCGACGTGAAATGGTGGGAATACCTCACCATTCCCGTGGTCTTCCTGATCGCAAACTTCTTCGAATGGGCGGTGCATCGCTTCGTCATGCACCGGCCCTCGAATGTGCCCTTGCTGCGCGCGATCTACAGCCGCCACACGCTGATGCACCATCAGTTCTTCACCGAGGAGGAGATGCGCTTCGCGGATCATCACGACTGGCGCGTCACCTTCTTCCCGCCCTATGCGCTCGTGGTGTTTACCCTGATGTCGATCCCGCCGGCGATCGTCGCGGGCCTTGTGATCTCGGCCAACACCGGCTGGCTGCTGATCACCACGACGACCTCGATGTACCTGATCTACGAGTTCATGCATTTCTGCTGCCACGTCGAGGAAAATGCCTTCGTGCGCAACATGCCGTTCGTCAACACCATCCGCCGGCATCATACCGCCCATCACAACCAGTCGATCATGATGGAGCGGAACATGAACCTGACCTTCCCGGTGATGGACTATGTGTTCGGCACCTCCGATCTCAATCGCGGCCTGCTTGGCCACATCTTCAACGGCTACAGCACGCGCCATGTGAAGACCGACATGCGCCGGACGGCGCGGACGCCGCGGGTCATGGCGAAGGAGCAATCGGTGCCGCATGCCGCAGCTTGAGCCCAATCTCGCCGGTCTCGCCTGGTTCGGCCTGCTGTGGAGCGTGTGCTGCATCAGCTTCCTGCAACTGGCCGGGATGTACCCGCTGCGCGGGCGCGCCGTCCTGCCGGTGACGATGACCACCGCATTGTGGGTGATGCTGCTCGCCGGCACGCTGGCATTCGCGCTGGCCGAATTGCGCTGGACCACAATCGTTGTCGTCGGCGGCGTGCTGTTCTTGTTTCTACCCGGGCTGTTTCAGGCGCTGCCGGAATGGTGGCGCGACGGACGCGCGGGATTGCGGCTGTCCTGTTGCGCCATGATCGCCGCGCTCGCGCTGCTGGTCCGCGTCGCCGCGCCGTCCTTTTCCACGTGGATAACCTGAAGGGAGGTCTCGATGCCAAGCCACATCAAGCTCATGCTGTCGCTGGCCTGCCTCGCCACGGCAGCCTGCGGATACTTTTTCATGGTCTATCTGGGCCAGCAGGGACCGAGCTATGCGGTCGCCTTCCTCGGCGTGTTCGCCACGGTCGCGATGTGGATCTTCCCCGAGGTCGTCAAGAAGGACCTCAAGATGCGTCCGCCGGGATCCTGACCGAGCTCCTGATATGATGCTGCAGCACAGGGAGGATCCGATGGCGAGCTATACCGGGGACCGCACCATCGACGGCATTTCGGTGCTGGTCGACGGCAAGCCGCTGTCACCGCATTACGACCAGCTTCGTCTCACCGAGCACGGGTTTGAATGGAGCTACGAAGGGCCCGAGCCGGCACAACTGGCCTTCGCGCTGCTCTATGACCATCTGCACGATGCCGCTGCTGCGAAAGCGCTGCACGAGTGCTTCATGCGGCGCGTCGTCGCCAATTTCGACAATGAATGGGAGCTCTCCTCGGCCGATCTCGACGAGGCGGTTGCGGCGCTGCGCTCCGGACAGACGGCCTGAGCCCGTGCTGATGCCCCCGGCAGAGAATTCTTGAGATGACCCTGACCTGTCGCGCGGCGGTGCTGCATCAAAGCGGAACGCCGCTTTCCGTCGAGCGCGTATCGCTTGCGCCGCCCATGCCGACCGACGTCGTGGTGAAGGTGCGTGCCGCGGGGCTCTGCCACACCGATCTCGAAGTCATCGACGGATCGTTGCGCTATCCCTTGCCGATGATCCTCGGGCACGAGGCGGCAGGCATCGTCGAGGAAATCGGCAGCGCGGTGCGCGACATCAGCGTCGGCGATCGCGTCATCCTGTCCTGGAATCCGCATTGCGGGCACTGCTTTCACTGCGACCGCGCGCAGCCGATCCTGTGCGAGACCTATCTCGCGCGGGGCGCGGAAGGCGTGCATTTCGACGGCGCATCGAAGGCGCAGCTCGCGGACGGACGCAAGCTGACGCACCTGATGTTCCTCGGCGCGTTCTCGGAATATGTCGTGCTGCCGGCCCAGCAGGCGATCGTCGTGCCGAACGACATCCCGTTCGACCGCGCGTGCCTGATCGGCTGCGGCGTCATGACCGGCGTGGGCGCCGCGCTGAACGTCGCCGCCATCGGTCGCGGCGATACCGTGATGGTCACCGGCTGCGGCGCGGTCGGGCTGGCAGCGGTGCAGGGCGCCCGGCTTGCCGGCGCAGGTGCTGTCATCGCGGTCGACCTCGATGATGCAAAGCTGGCGCTGGCGCGGCAGCTCGGCGCCACGCACGTCGTCAACGCGGCCCGCGAGGACCCGGTCCAGTTCGCAAAGCAGGCGACGGGCGGCCGCGGCGCCGACGTCATCCTCGAGGCGGCGGGCCATCCCAAGGCGTTTCGGCAGACCGCGGAGGCGGTGCGGCCGGGCGGCGAGGTGATCTGGCTCGGCAAGATCGACGTCACGCGGGACGTGAGTTTTCGCTGGGGCGCGTTGATGGGCGAGAAGCGATTTCGCCGCTCGAGCTATGGCGGCGCGCGGCCACGGCGCGACTTTCCCTTTCTGGCGCAGGCCTATCTGGACGGCCGGCTCAAGCTCGACGAACTGATCACAGGCCGCTGCAGCCTCGACAGCATCAATGACGGCTTCGAGGCGCTGCGGCGCGGACGTTCGATCCGTACGGTCGTCGAGCTCTGAGAGCCGTTACAGCGTCGAACGTGCAAAACTCTCGATGTAGTCGATCAGGCTGTCGGACGCCGCGCCCGCGGCGTCGACGCGGCGCTCGGCGATGGCTTCAGCGACGTCGGCATGCAGCCGCGCCGCGAGCGGCAAATCGGCCGCTTCCTTGTAATGCTGGTACCAGAACCGGCGCGACAGGCCATGCATCAGGCCCATGGCGCGGGAGGCGAACTCGTTGCGCGACGCCGCGGAGATCAGGGTGTTGAACTGGTGATCCAGCCGCATGAACAGCAGGTCGTCGGATTTCTCCGCCGCGCGCCGCATGCCGGCGGCGATCTCGGAGAACTGGGTGCGCTGCTCGCTGGTGGCGCGCTCGGCGGCGCCGCGCGCCATCAGCCGTTCCAGCTCGCGCCGGACTTCGAGCAGGCGCAGCTGGGCCCTGAGGTCGATCTCGGACACCAGCACGCCGCGGCGGGCCAGGATGTTGACGAGGCCGTCGCGCGACAGGCGCTGCAAGGCCTCGCGGATCGGGGTTCGGCCGATGTTGAGCCGTTTGGCGAGCACGAGCTCGGAGAGCGCGGTGCCCGGCGGCAGTTGCAGCGTCACGATCAGCTCTTCCAGCTCGGCATAGGCGCGATCGGTGAGCGTGACGTCGCTTTGCGGGAGCGGGGCCGGCGCGGAACCGCGCGGCTTGTCGCCGGCGGCGGACGATTGCCGTGCCGGCCGGCGGCTTCCTGCTGTGCGCACGCGCACCGTGCTGGATCGTTTGCTCGAATTTACCATCAGGATCGTGAGTGCTGCTGTACAGCAGATATCTCACACGCCCGATGGCAATGACAAGGCCGGTAGATCGGCGCCGCGCCGAATCGGACGGCGCGCCGCGCGCCCATCAGTGCGAAATGCTTTCCAACGTCCGGCCGCGGGTTTCCTCGCCGAGCAACAGCACCGCAAGCGCCGCCACCACGAACGCGCCGGCGCCGAGCGCAAACACGCCGCCTTGTCCGGCCGCCGGCAGGATCACGCCGATCACATAGGGGCCGATCAGCGAACCGATTCGGCCGACCGCGGAGGCAAAGCCCGTTCCGGTGGCGCGGACATGTGTCGGGTACAGTTCGGGCGTATAGGCGTAGAGCGCCGACCACATGCCGAACAGGAAGAATTGCATGCAGAGGCCGGCAATGATGAGCTGGGTCTGGTCCGCCGCCGAGCCGTAGAAATGGCAGGCGATCGCGCCGCAGAGCAGGTTCATCACCAGCGTCGCCTTGCGGCCCCAGGATTCGACGAGCCACGCCGAGACCAGGAAGCCGGGGATCCCCGCGAGCGAGATCAGGATGGTGTAGAACACCGATTTGGTGATCGGGAAGCCCTTGGCCTGCAGCAGCGCGCCGAGCCACGTGGTCAGGCCGTAGAAGCCGAGCAGCGCGAAGAACCACAGGGTCCACAACATCGTGGTCCGCTTGGCATAGATGCCCGAAAACAGCGTTCTCAGGCCGGTCACTTCGGACGCGGGGGCGGCCACCTGGCGCACCACCGGCGGCAGCTCCTTGCCGCCGAGACGGTCGCGGACCCTGGATTCGATGTCGCGCACGGTCGCTTCGGCCCGCTCCGAATAACCGTGGGACGCAAGCCAGCGCGGCGATTCCGGAACGAAGCGGCGCACCACCAGCACGAACACGGCCGGGATTGCCTGCAGGATGAAGACCCAGCGCCAGTCGGCGACCTGCAGCACGAAGTAGGTCAACAAGCCCGACGCGATGAAGCCGAGCGGCCAGAATCCTTCGAGGAACGCGATGTAGCGGCCGCGGTTGCGCGCCGGCATGATCTCCGAGACCATCGACTGCGCGACCGGAAACTCCATGCCCATGCCGAAGCCGAGCAGCAGGCGGGATGCACCGAGCGCGGTCGCCGTGGTGGACAGACCGCAGCACAGGCTGCCCAGTCCCCAGAAGATCATGCTGACCTGGAAGACGCGGGCGCGGCCGAAACGGTCGGCGAGCAGGCCGGCAGACGCGGCGCCCGCGAACATGCCGAGGAAGCTCATGCTGGACAGCAGCCCGGTTTCCGCCGTCGACAGGCCGAAGGTCTGGCGGATCGAACCGAGCACGAAGGTGAGCGCGGCCAGATCCATGCTGTCGAAGAACCACGCGGTCGCGATGATTCCGAAGATCCAGCGCTGATAGGAGGTGAGCGGCAGGCGTTCGAGCCGCGCCGCGATATCGGCGACCTGCTGCGCCTGCGCGGTTCGCGCAACGGCGGCCGGAGCCCGGCTTCCGGCTGCCGCGGTGACGTCGGAAATGGTCATTGCTGCCTCCCCAAGTGGACATTGATTGGTTCTTGTCGGCCCTTTTAATAAAATGTCACACAGATAGCAGTGATATGTCAATTGCTGATCACGCACAAACTGGCGGCGCGAACCGGGCTGCCGCACCGGACGGGCCGCGGACACATCGGCGCGTAGCGCGGTCCTCCCGTGATCCGGCCGACCATCCTTGTCGCGTCGGGCATCCTGTGAAGCGGCATCAAGAGCCGGTTAACGGCATCCGAGAAATCGGGGGCTAACGGATAATCCGGCTTTAATGGGGAGCCGACTAAACGTCACGTAGTTGCAAGGTGCCGGATGCCTGGAGGTATCCGATGTTGCGTCGGGCGGAGGCGTTTTCCCCACATGTCAGTTCAGGCCGATCTGGATTTTGCGAGCGACGATCGCGCGAGGGCGCAGATCGGCGCGGCGGTGAACTACCTGCTCAGGGACGCGACCGGCGTCGCGCGTGAGCATGCCGTCGAGACGATTGTCGAGATGGTGCGCGACATCGCAAGCCGGCCGCTCACTGTCGAAGCGGCATCGATTCAGCCGCTGATGAGCGGTGTCGCCTATCGGGATTTTGTCATCGATGCCTACCGGCGCGATGTGGATCGCTGGCGCGCGACCATCCGCCGTTCAAACGGCAAGAAGATCCGGATCGCTTCGCCGCCGTCAGTGCGCGACGAGGCGACGACCACAGCGGACGCGATCACCGCCGAGAAGGCCATCGAGTTCGCCAGGCGGGCGATCGACTTGGGCGAGGTGATCTGACCTCGCCGCCTCTAGGCTGGCATCGCCGCGACGTCTTGGCGATGCCGCCTATGCTTGGGACGCGCGATGTGCTCCGATACGGCAGCTGCGCCGGTTCCGCAGCTGTCTGCGGAATTGTCCATTCATCCTGTCCCAGCCGAGAAATGCCATGCCTTCCGAACTCCGTTCGCCTCGTCTGGCCGTCCTGATCGACGCCGACAACGCATCTGCAAAGATCGCCGATGGGCTGTTCGAGGAGATCGCCAAGATCGGCGAGGCCAGCGTGCGCCGGATCTACGGCGACTTCTCCAATCCGAGGTCCAAGGGCTGGGCCGACATCCTGTCGAAGCACGCCATTATCCCGCAGCAGCAATTCGCCTATACGACCGGGAAGAATGCATCCGACATCACCTTGGTGATCGACGCCATGGACCTGCTGCACAGCGGCCGGTTCGATGGCTTCTGCCTGGTGTCGTCGGACAGCGATTTCACCCGGCTTGCCGCCCGCATCCGCGAGCACGGCATCGACGTGTTCGGGTTTGGCGAGCAGAAGACGCCGGAGAGTTTTCGGCAGGCCTGCCGCCGGTTCGTCTATACCGAGAATCTGCGCGGCGGCGCGCCGAGCAATCAGGATGCCGCCGTGCGGGCGCAGCCGTTGCAGCCGCCGGAGGCTGCCACGCCGATCATCAAGAAGGTCATCAGCCAGATGGCGAGCGAAGACGGCTGGGTCACGCTTGGCGAGGTCGGACGGCAGCTGGCCAATTTCGCGTCGGATTTCGATCAGAGGACCTACGGCTTCCGCACCCTCGGCGAACTGGTGCGCAGGACCAACGCTTTCGAGATCGAGTCGAAAGGCGGGACGATGCGAATTCGCATCAAGCCAGCGGCTGCACCGCCGCCAAGACGGCGAGCTCCGAGACGGCGAGCCGATCAAAAATCGCCGGAATGAACGGCGCGCAGTGCGGTCTGTTCTGCACGATCTCTGAATCTGAACCCAGGATGAATGCTGCTTCGAAGGTTGTTCGGAGCAGCATTTTCGTTCGTGCCGGAATCAAGCGAATTGCGCGCGGAACTGGCGTTGCGCGGGTTGCAGCGTTGGAACTGGAACGTTCTCGTTGCTTGCGATGTTGAGGGGGCATCGATCAATTCGGAGGAGGAGAATCATGAACAAGCGTTTTGCTGTGTCCCTTGTCGCTGCTGCGTCGCTGCTCGCGTCCGGCTCGGCCTTCGCGCAGTCCACGACCGCGGCGGGTGCCGCGAACGGCGCGCGGGCTGGCGGCGAAATCGCGGGGCCTGTCGGCGAGATCGTCGGCGGCACGGTGGGTGCCGCGGTCGGCGCCGGCCTCGAGATTCCGAATGCGGTGATCACGTCGATCCCGCGCAACGAGCCGTCGGTGGTGGTGCGTGAACGCGTCGTCGTCGGCGAGCCGCTGCCCGACACCGTCGTGCTGCGCCCGGTGCCGCGCTACACCGAGTATCGCTATGCGGTCGTCAATGATCGCCGCGTGATCGTGGAGCCGCGCACCCGCCGGATCGTCAAGATCATCGACTGATCGCGTCGAGACGTCTGACTACGAAGATCCTCGCGGGCCCATCGCCCGCGGGGATTTTCCTGAGTCCCATGAATACTGGCATGGCACAGGCCCGCTTTTTTCATGAAGCGACCGGTTGGCCTGACGCCGCGATCCCCTAGACTGATCCGCAACGGATGGACGCAGCCAGCGTTCGTCTCAATCAAGAACAGGGGATGGAAGCATGGCTCGGAAGATCGCGATCGTCGGCGCGGGCGCTGTCGGCGGCTACGCCGGTGCGCATATGGTGCAGGCGGGGGAGGACGTCACCTTCATCGATCCCTGGCCCGCGCATGTCGAGCACATGCGCAAGCACGGCCTGCGCGTCACGCACGCGATGGACGTCGCGGAATTCTCGGTGCCGGTGCGCGCGCTTGATGTCACCGACGCGCAGCAGCTGGCGAAAGAGAAACCGGTCGACATCGCCTTCGTCTGCATGAAGTCCTACGACACCGCCTGGGCCACCATGCTGATCCGGCAATATCTCGCGGCGGACGGTTACGTCGTCTCGCTGCAGAACTGTATGAACGAGGAGACCATCGCCGGCATCGTCGGCTGGGGCAAGACGCTCGGCTGCATCGCGAGCAGCATCACCGTCAATTTGCCGGAGCCGGGCCATATCCACCGCGGCGCCGGCAAGGGCGGGGCCGCCCACACCGTGTTTCGCGCCGGCGAGGTGCATGGCCGGATCACCGCGCGGGCGGAGGAAGTCTGCCGCCTGGTCGGTTATTCCGACAGCGCCAAGGTCACCTCCAATCTCTGGGGCGAGCGCTGGTCCAAGCTCGTCGCCAACGTGATGGGCAACGGGCTCTCGGCCTGCACGGGTCTGGCGGGCGGCGAGGTGCTGCAAAGCGAACCGCTGCGCCGCTTCTCGACCCGGCTCGGCAGCGAGGCGATCCGCGTCGGCCAGGCGCAGGGTTATCAGCTGGAGGAGATCCTGCATCTGCCGCCCGAGACCATCGCCCGCGCCGGCGAGGGCGACGAGGCCGCAACGCGTGCCTGCGACGAGCAGCGCTTCAAGGATGCCAAGCGCACCTCATTGGCGCAGCGTCCCTCGATGGGCCAGGACATGCAGAAGGGCCGCCGCACCGAGATCGAATTCCTCAACGGGCTCGTGGTTCGCGAAGGCGAGAAGCTCGGCATCACCTGCAATGCCAATGCCGCGCTGACCGACATCGTCAAGCGCGTCGAGCGCGGCGAGCTCGCGCCGGATCCGCGGCACATCACGGAGCTGAGGTTGAATTGAGTGGCCACGGCCGTCATTGCGAGCGCAGCGAAGCAATCCATCCAGCCGCATGCGCGGATGCATGGATTGCTTCGTCGCTTCAGCGCAAGATTGCTCTGCAATTTTGTCGCGAGCTCCTCGCAATGACGGATGCGTCGGTCGCAGGCGCCTTCTTATCTAGAGCAGCTGCCTCACCCCCATCCCATGCATAAACCGCTCGCGGATCTGCACGGGGTCGCGGCGGGTGGTGCCGGTGCCGGGCTTGTCGTCGATGCGGACGCCGATCAAGGTTGGGCCGGAGGCCTGTTTCGACTGCTCGATCAGTCGCTCGAAATCGTCCTCGTCGGCGGCCCATGAGCTACTCGCGATGCCGCTGGCGATTGCGACCTGAACGATATCGGTATGGCCGGCGGCCGGCGTCGGCTGCGCGCCCGTGATCTGGTAGATACCGTTGTCCATTACCACCATGGTGAGATTCTTCGGCGCCAGTGTCGCGATGGTCGAGAGGCAGCCGAGCTGCATCAGCAGCGAGCCGTCGCCTTCGAGTGCGAATACGCGCCGCTTCGGCTGCGCCAGCGCGACGCCGAGCGCGATCGGAAACGCCAGCCCCATGCTGCCCAGCATGTAGAAATTCTGCGGGCGGTGGCCGGCGGCCCAGAGGTCGAAATTGGTGTTGCCGATGCCGCCGACCACGGCCTCGTCCTTCAGCCCGGCGACGAGGCGCTGGGTGAGCTCGAAGCGGTTCATCACCTTGGTGTTGCGCGCGGGGGTGCTGGTCATGGCTGATCTCACTTGTCGAAGGTCTTGCCGCCGGTCAGCAGCGGCGAGAGTATCAGTGCCACCGGCGCCTGGGTGGTGACGGCCTGCTTGATCGAGCGGTCGGCAATGAATTCGAGCTCGTCGAGCCGGGTGATGGTGTGATGCTCCATGGCCAGCGAATCCAGCACCGGGCGCATGGTGCGGCAGACCAGCGCCTGGCCGTAGTTGAACTCGCCGAGTGTGCCGCGCTCGGAGACGAACATGATCAGCGGGATCTGGTAGGGCACCGCGAGCGAGGCCAGCACATTGGCCAGCGTGGCAAAGCCCGAGGTCTGCATCAGCACCGCGCCGCGCGTGCCCGCCATCCAGGCACCGGAAACGATGCCGACCGCTTCTTCCTCGCGCGCCGTCGGAAATGTCGTGAAGTAGGGATCGGCGTGCAGGTCCTTGATCAGCGTGGTCAGCACCCGGTCGGGCACGTAGGGCACGAGCTTGATCTCGTTCCGCTTCAGCGTCTGCAGCACGATGCCGTGCCAGGTGGTCGCCGTCTTCTGGGACGAGGCTTGTTCCGCGGCCGCCATCCTGTTCTCCCTGCTCGTGCGACGCTGGTGGCCGCTTGCCGCACGAAACTTGACGCGGTGCCTGCGATTGTCAACATGTCGCGGCCGCAACGCGATCTGCGGAATTCGGCCATCGCAGCGCCGGACCAACGTGGGATACAGGCGTAACGAAAAAGGGACGGGAGGCGTCGATGGCCGGATGGGTCTGGCGGACCGCCATTGCGGCAGCGGCCATTTTTGTGGCCGGCCTTGCGTCCGCGCAGGCGTTCCCGGCCAAGGCCGTTCATATTCTCGTTCCCTATCCGCCCGGCGGCGGTGTCGATGTGCTGACGCGCACGCTCGCCGAAGCAGTGTCGAAGACCTGGACGCAGTCGATCGTGGTCGAGAACCGGCCCGGCGCCGGCGGGGTGATCGCCTCGCAGGCGATCGCGACCTCCGCGCCCGACGGTTACAATCTGATCATGGTGGCGAGCGGCCACGCCACCAATCCGTTCCTTTATCCAAAGCTGCCCTACGACACCTTCAAGGATTTCTCGCCGATCTCGCTCTTGGCGTCGTCGCCGAACGTGCTGCTGGTGCGCGCGGATTCGCCGTTCAAATCGGTCGCCGACGTCATCGCTGCGGCGAAGGCGAAGCCGGGCAGGCTGTCCTTCGCCCATGCCGGCAACGGCACCTCGACCCATCTGGCCGGCGAGCTGCTCAAGAGCCTCGCCAAGATCGATCTCGACGCGATCCCCTACAAGGGCGGCGCGCCGGCGATCAACGATCTGCTCGGCGCGCAAATTCCGATGTCGTTCAACAACGGACCGGAATCGGTCGGGCAGCTGCAGGCCGGCACGGTTCGCGCGCTGGCGGTGACGACCGGCTCGCGTGCGCCGTTCCTGCCTGACGTGCCCAGCATGTCGGAAACCGTGCCCGGCTACGACACAGAAGTGTGGTGGGGGCTGCTCGGGCCCGGCAACATGCCGGCCGACCTCGTCGCCAAGATCTCGCATGATTTCGTCGCGGCCGTGAACACCGATGCCGTGAAGGAGCGGCTCGGCAAGCTCGGTGCGATCCCGATCGGCTCCACGCCGGACAAGTTCGCCGCCAAGATCAAGGCCGACTACGACAAATGGGGGCCGATCATCAAGGCCGCCGGCATGAAGGCGGAGTAGACGATGGCCGCGTCAAAAATTCCCGCCTGCCTGCCGCCGCGTCCGGTGACGCCGCCCAGAGACAAGCTGCCGCCGAAGGCCTGCGATACGCATGCGCATGTGTTCGGGCCGGCTGACCGCTTCCCCTATGCCGGCGATCGCAGCTACACGCCGCCGGACGCGCCGCTCGCGACCTATCTCGGCATGCTTGATGCACTCGGTTTCGCCCGCGGCGTGCTGGTGCAGGGCAGCGCGCACGGCCACGACAATTCGGCGATGCTGGATGCGTTGCAGCGTGAGCCCGCGCGGCTGCGCGGCGTCGCGGTGGCCGATGCCGATGTGGCGGCAGGCACGCTGCGGCAATGGCATGTGCTCGGCGTCCGCGGCCTGCGCTTCAACCATTTCTTCCGCGGCGGGCAGTTGCACTATCGCGGCGGCATTCCCTTGAACGTTGCCGAGACGCATGCGGGCGTGATGGCCGAACTCGGCTGGCATCTGCAGCTCTGGATCGACGTGAAGGATTTGCCTGACACGATCCCGACGCTGAAGACGCTCGGCTTGCCGGTCGTGGTCGATCACATGGGCCGCACCGATGCTGCCGCCGGCATCAACACCGCGGGCTTTCAGAGCCTGCTGCGTGCGGTGGACGAAGGCTGGTGCTGGACCAAGCTCTCGGGCGCGCATCGCCTGAGCCGGCGGGCGCCCGATTATCCCGATGCGCGGCCATTCCACGAAGCGCTGGTCGCAGCCAATCCTGAACGGCTGGTGTGGGGCGGCGACTGGCCGCATCCGCGGGTCGAAGGCGAAATGCCCGACGCCGGCCATCTGCTGACGCTGTTCCAGGACTGGACGCCGGACGCGGCGACCCGGCACCGTATCCTCGTCGACAATCCCGCACGACTCTATGGCTTCCCAAACTGAAAGCTGCTCGAAGACATGACCGTCAACAACAAGCGCGTGTTCTACGTCAAATACCTCGCCCACGAGATCTACGTCGATATCCTGAAGAAGCGGCCGGACGTCAGGCTCGATCGTCTCGAGAACGAGACGCCGGAGGCGACGTTCGCGCCGGTTCTTGCCGACGCGCATGCCTATCAGATCGGCGCGGCGCGCGATGAGCTGGCGCCGCATTTCCATGCCCACGCCGAGCTGTTGAAGCGTGCGCCGAATCTTCTGATCGTGTCGTCGAATGGTGCCGGCTTCGATCCCGTCGATGTCGATGCCTGCACCGCGGCGGGCGTGCTTGTCGTCAACCAGTCCGGCGGCAATGCCAATTCGGTCGCCGAACACGCGCTCGGCATGATGCTGACGCTGTCGAAGCGGATCATCCAGTCCGACCGCAGGCTGCGGCGCGAGGCCAATGTCAACCGCAACGACCTGATCGGCAACGAGCTGAAGGAGAAGACCGTCGGCATCGTCGGGCTCGGCAATGTCGGCCGCCGCATCGCCGAGCTGTGCAGGGGCCTCCTGCACATGAAGGTGATCGCCTACGATCCCTATCTCACGGCGGATGAGATGGCAAAGCGGGGCGGGGAGAAGGTCGAGCTCGACGATCTCCTGCGTCGCGCGGACTTTGTTTCGATCTCGTGTCCGCTGGACAAGAACAGCCGCGGCATGATCGGCGCGCGCCAGTTCGCGCTGATGCAGCCGCACGCCTATTTCGTCACCACCGCGCGCGGCTTCATCCACGACGAGAAGGCGCTGGAGGAAGCGCTGCGTGAAAAGCGAATCGCGGGTGCGGGCCTCGACGTCTGGGACAAGGAGCCGCCGCCGCCGGATCATCCGCTGCTGCAGTTCGACAATGTGCTGGCGAGCCCGCACACCGCCGGCGTCACCCGCGAGGCGCGCATCAACATGGGCCGGATCGCCGCCGAGCAGATCCTCGATGCCCTCGACGGCAAGCGCCCGCCGCGCATCATCAATCCCGAGGTCTGGCCGGTCTACGCAAGACGGTTCGAGAAGGCGTTCGGGTTCATGCCGGGGTAGGGTCGGCAGTGCCCCTGCGGGGCCGCGGCTGCGCGCGGTCAAAAATATCGAAAACAACCCCATGCAAAGGAGCTGGCGGCTGTCGGCGTTCGAGCGGGCATCTTGACGCGTCGGGCAACTCAGGGGTACATTTCCAATATTCAGAAATCGTGCAAGCGCTGGGCTTTGCGGGGGGAGAATACCCGCAAGGGCGGAAGGGAACTCTTCCGCCGGTGCTTCCCTCGCACAAGCGGCCAGCCGTGCGAGCGTTGTTGCGCGGGCAAAAATACCGGAGAAAATCTCCTTCGTTGCAGCCTCGATCGAGGCAATAAACCCACTGCCGAACGAACGCCTCGCAACACGTCCGTTGTTATTTTCCCTGAGATATCGACGGCTTAGCCCGAAATCGCCATTTTCCGTCTGTGCCCGACCATTCCGGGCACGGAAGGAAGAGGTTCATGCGACAGGTCCAGTCATTGCTCCGCAACGCGCCCGCCAGGATCGGCCGCCGTCTTGCGCAGATCGTCGCGATCGCCGCCGCCAGCCTGCCCCAGGCCGGCGCGTAGCTTTTCCCGCTGCGAACAGTCGCACGCGTATCAGCCGAATTAACTCACTACCCTTTCGTGTTAGTGCTAGCGTGGTACCCCCGGGCTCTGCCGGTGCAGCAGGGAGGGTTCCATGTCACGCTTCGTCGTTCATTTCATGAAAGACGTGCTCGGCGGCAATGGCCGCGAGCGCGAGGTTTGCCAGGGTGCGCTTGAGATCGACGCCTCGAGCGAGGGCCAGGCCACCGAGATGGCCAAGGTCAAGTTTTGCCAGGAGCAATCGCTGTGCGACTGGTCATTGCATGCCGACCGCATCCGGATCGAGGCGGCCGACTTGCACGTGAGCTGACGTCACAGGTCGACTACCAGCTACATCCGCAATGCGCTCCCTCTCCCGCTTGCGGGCAGGGGAATCGCATATGAATGAACCGATTCCTCCGCGCCGTCATGGCCGGGCTTGTCCCGGCCATCCACGTCTTTTCTCCGCGTGGAAACGAAGACGTGGATGCCCGGGACAAGCCCGGCCATGACGAGTTTGTGGGAACTCCGATTACCTCAAACGGCCATATGCGATTGCCCTACGCTTGCGGGGGAGGGCCGGGGTGGGGGCTCGCTCCGCGAGTCGTATTGTGGAAAGAGCCCCCACCCCCGCCGCGCTGCGGACGACGCTTCGCGTCGCTCGTCGCGCGTCGACCTAAGAGCGAGCTTCGCTCGTCTCGACCCCGCAAGCGGGAGAGGTGCAGCAACTCCGCCACGAGACCGAAGCCAAAAGCGGCCGGCTCGCCCCGATCACTCCGGCAGGATGCGAACCGCACCCTTGGCCGCGCTGCTGGCGAACGCCGCATAGGCCTTCAGCGCGGTCGAGACGGCGCGCTTGCGTGGCGCTGCCGGCTTCCAGGCCGCGTTGCCCTTGGCTTCCATCGCTGCGCGACGGCGCTTCAGCTCGGCATCGTCGACCTTGAGGTTGACCTTGCGGTTCGGGATATCGAACTCGATGATATCGCCTTCCTCGACGAGGCCGATCAGGCCGCCTTCGGCGGCTTCCGGCGAGACGTGGCCGATCGACAGGCCCGACGATCCGCCCGAGAAGCGGCCGTCGGTGATCAGCGCACAGGCCTTTCCGAGGCCTTTCGACTTCAGATAGCTGGTCGGGTACAGCATCTCCTGCATGCCCGGGCCGCCGCGCGGTCCCTCATAGCGAATCAGCACGACGTCGCCGGCCTTCACCTTGTTGCCAAGGATGGCTTCGACCGATGCGTCCTGGCTCTCGAAGATGCGGGCGGGACCTGAGAACTTCAGAATGCTCTCGTCGACGCCGGCGGTCTTCACGATGCAGCCGTCTTCCGCAAGATTGCCGAACAGCACGGCGAGGCCGCCGTCCCTGGAATAGGCGTGCGCGGCGTCGCGGATGCAGCCCTTGGCGCGGTCGAGATCGACCTCGTCGAAGCGGCGGTCCTGGCTGAACGCCTCCTGGGTCGGCACGCCGCCCGGCGCGGCGCAATAGAAGTTGCGCACCTTGTCGCTTGTGGTCCGCACCACGTCCCAGCGGTTCAGCGCATCGTCCAGCGTTGCTGCATGCACGGTCGGCCCGTCGGTCGTGAGCAGCTTGGCGCGGTCGAGCTCGCCCAGGATCGCCATGATGCCGCCGGCGTGATGCACGTCCTCCATGTGGACGTCCTGCACCGAGGGCGCGACCTTGCAGAGCACCGGCACCTTGCGTGACAGGCGGTCGATATCGGTCATCGTGAACGGCACTTCGCCCTCGCGCGCGGCGGCGAGCAGATGCAGCACGGTGTTGGTCGAGCCGCCCATCGCGATATCGAGCGTCATCGCGTTCTCGAACGACTTGAAGTTCGCGATGTTGCGCGGCAGCACCCTGGCGTCGTCCTGCTCGTAGTAGCGGCGGGCGAGGTCGACGATCAGATGGCCGGCCTCGACGAACAGGCTCTTGCGGTCGGCGTGGGTCGCCAGCACCGAGCCGTTGCCGGGCAGCGCGAGGCCGAGCGCCTCGGTCAGGCAGTTCATCGAGTTCGCGGTGAACATGCCGGAGCAGGAGCCGCAGGTCGGGCAGGCCGAGCGCTCGATCACCGCGACGTCCTCGTCCGACACGTTGGAGTCGGCGGCCGCGACCATCGCGTCGATCAGATCGACCGCGCGCTTCTTGCCCTTGAGCACGATCTTGCCCGACTCCATCGGTCCGCCCGAGACGAACACGGTCGGGATGTTGAGCCGCAGCGTCGCCATCAGCATGCCGGGCGTGATCTTGTCGCAGTTGGAGATGCAGACCATCGCGTCGGCGCAATGCGCGTTGACCATGTATTCGACGCTGTCGGCGATCAATTCGCGCGAGGGCAGGCTGTACAGCATGCCGTCATGCCCCATCGCGATGCCGTCATCGACCGCAATGGTGTTGAACTCTTTTGCCACCCCGCCGGCCTTCTCGATCTCGCGCGCGACCAATTGGCCGAGATTCTGCAAATGGACGTGGCCGGGCACGAACTGGGTGAAGGAATTGACCACCGCGATGATCGGCTTGCCGAAGTCCTCGTTCTTCATGCCGGTGGCGCGCCAGAGGCCGCGTGCACCCGCCATGTTGCGGCCGTGGGTGGTGGTGCGGGAGCGATAGGCGGGCATCGTAAATCCTTCTCAAATCCTTGGGCTAAGGCGATTTTTTAGGGGAGTTGGCGCTCCTTATGCCTGCCCGTGGATGCGGATTCAAGCGCGGAACCGCATGGCAGAACCCCGCAATTCGGTCAATGTCGCGCGGGCGGCTTGATCTCGGTCGGCCCGGTGCATTAGCTGGTCGCACCGACGGCAAGAATAACGAACAAGCAAAAAAGGGAGAGACACGCGTGGCAAGGCTGCCCCTGATTGATCCGGAGACGACGGGCGGAGAGATCCGCGCCTCATTCGACCGCATGCCGGTCAAGCTCAACATCTTCCGCATGATGGCCCATGCCGAGGCCAATATGATCCCGGCGATGCGGCTCGCCAATTCGATCCTGCACAAGCAGAAGCTGTCGGCGGTCAACCGCGAGCTCCTGATCCTGCAGGCCGCGCAGCTCGAGGGCGGCGCCTATGAATGGCGGCAACATGTGCCGATCGCGCTCGGTGTCGGCGTCACCCAGGCGCAGATCGATGCCGTCGAGCGCGGCGAATACGACGATGCTGCACTCAACGCAGCCGAGCGTGCGCTGCTTCGCTTCGGCCGCGAGGTGGTCGAGAAGGTCCGCGTCGGCGATACCGCCTTTGCCGCGGTGCGCGAGCATTTCAGCGATCAGGAGATCGTCGAGACGATCGTCGCGCTCGGCTTCTACATGATGATGGCGCGGCTGACCGAGGCGACCGAGACCGATCTCGATCCGGCCGCCGGCATGGCCGTGTTCGAAGGCGGCAAGAAGCGGGATTGACGAGATGTCGGAGATTTCGCAAGAGGCCAATAAAGACACGAAGCCGGAGCGCTATGTCAGTCCGCTCAGCGCGGAATCGGCCGGCACCGCGCCGGGCAGGGGGCGGCTCAACGGCCGCCGCATCCTCGTGGTCGGCGGCGGCCAGCGGGTGTTCGATGCCGCCACCGATCCGATCGGCAACGGCCGCGCCATGAGCCTGCTGTTCGCACGCGAGGGCGCGCATGTCGCGGTCGCCGACCTCAACCGCGCCTCGGCCGAGGACACGGTTGCGCGCATCGCTGCTGACGGCGGCCGCGCTTTCGCGATCGCCGCCGATGTCACCAAGGAAGCCGACGTCATCAGGATGATCGACGAGGCGCATCGCACGATGGGCGGGCTCGACGGCATGGTGCTGAACATCGGTACCTTCGGCAAGACCGGGCTCGACAATGTCAGCGCGGAGGAATGGAACAGGATCTACGACGTCAATGTCCGCGGCCCGATGCTGTGCTGCCGCGCGGCCTTGCCGAAATTCGAAGACGGCGGCTCGATCGTGTTCATTTCCTCGATCGCGGCGCTGAAGGCGGGATCGCAGATGGCGGTCTATGATTCCTCCAAGGCCGCGCTCGGCGGCCTGATGCGCAACATCGCACACACGGGCGCGCGGCGCGGCATCCGCGCCAATCTGGTCTATCCCGGGCTGGTCGACACCCCGAACGGCCGCGAGGCCGGCGCGGGCCGGCCGTCGCGCGGCAAGGGGCATATCCCGTTCGGCCGTCAGGCGACGGCGTGGGAGATCGCCTATGCCGTGCTGTTCTTCATGTCGGATGAAAGCGTCTATGTCACCGCGCAGACGCTCGCGGTCGACAGCGGGCTCAGCGGTTTGTGAGCGGCGGGGAGGGCGCATGAGCGCATTGTTCGGCAAGGTCTGTCAGAACGGCTACGTCGTTCGCGACATCGATGCGGCGCTGAAGTTCTGGACCGAGACACTGCGGGTCGGGCCATTCTTCCTGATCCCCTCGGTCAAGGTCGATTGGTTCCGCTATCGCGGCGTGGACTCCGCGGTCGAGATGTCGATCGCGCTGGCCAATTCCGGCGATCTGCAGATCGAGCTGATCCAACAGCGCAACGACGCGCCGTCGATGTATCTGGATTTTCTGGCGCGCCACGGCGAGGGCCTGCAGCACATGTCGTACTGGAGCACGGACTACCAGTTGCTCTATGACCGCGCCGTCGCGGCAGGCTTCACGGTCGGTCATGAAGGCCAGATCGGCGGCCCCAGGGGACGCTTCGCCTATTTCGACACCGCCGGCCATGCCGGCACCGTGATCGAGATCTCAGACATCTCGGGATCGAAGGGGCGGTTCTTCGAGACGATCAGGACCGTGGCCGCGACCTGGGACGGCTCGGACCCGATCCGCGTGGTGGGCCGACGCGGTATTATGGCGCAAACGCCACAAGGGTTATGAGGACGAGCACGGCAGTACTGAAAGCTGCAATGCCAAGGCAAATGCGTGCCGGGACAGAATGGGATTCGAAACGTGGCAGTTCAGGCATTGCGCGCTCCACTTGCTTTGCTTGGGGCGAGGCGGGAGCGCGGTGACTGACAGCGATCTCGTCACCGATAGATGCCGAAAGGCCGTGCGGTGATAGAGACAAAGCTGCGCTCTATTTCGTGCGAGCGCCAGCAATATGTTTCTCCCAGATCACGGAACGATCTGAAAACGCCTCAAGGCACTAAGTTGCCGGTTATTGCGGTCAAATCTCCTCCAGCACTACCTGCTCAAGCTCTAGTAGCTCGTCACAGTGATTTTGACTCTTTGGGTATGCCTGGATAGGCGCGCCCCAGTTTGGTGCGAGCTTTGTCCGTTGTGAACATCCAGTTGATACGGGCGCGAGTT
>NZ_JBUYWT010000040.1:0-69929 GCF_055264925.1 Bradyrhizobium sp. KZN70725 | reverse complement strand
CCAGAAAAGACCGATTTGCCTCGGTCCTGCCGAGCATGCACCGCGACACAGTGAATCATTCCCCGGACACCCCTGCCTGAAAGGGGGAAGGTCGGGATGGGGGTCAGCCGCGGACGACGCTGCAAGTGGAGAGAGCTGATCCCCATCCGCTTTGCTCTGGCGAGCAAAGCGACCTCCCCTTTTCAAGGGGAGGTAGGAGGGCGACCAGGAGCCCCCCTTGACGGCCGCCGCTTCATGTAACATATGACGTTACATGATCCGCGATAGCCGCCTGTCCAGTGTCCTGCATGGCCTGCTCCACATGATCGGGGCCGGCGAGCCGGTGACGTCGGAGCAACTTGCGCAGGCGATGGCCACCAACCCGGTGGTGGTGCGCCGTGTGATGGCGGGGCTGCGCGAGCAGGGTCTCGTGCATTCGGAGAAGGGCCATGGCGGCGGCTGGACGCTGGCGCGCGATCCGGCCGACATCACGCTCGCGGACATCTATCGCGCGGTCGGCGCGCCCACGATCGTCGCGATGGGCCATCGCTCGGAAAATCCCGGCTGCCTGGTCGAACAGGCCGTCAACGACGCGCTCGGAGACACGTTTCGCGAGGTCGAGGCGCTGTTCCTGAAGCGGCTCGGCGCGGTGACGCTCGATGTGCTCGCGAAGGATTTCAAGCGCCGGCTCGCCAAACACAAACAAAGTCTCGAGGATCAGATTCATGCAGTCAAGTGAGCAGGCGAAACCTCTGCCGTACAACGATCCCGCGCATTGGGACAAAATGGTCGCCGCCTATGAGGCGCAGTCGCAGCCGTTCACGACATTGTTCGCCGACGCCGCGGTCGCAACGCTTCCGATCGACCCGTCATCCAGGGTGATCGACGTCGCCACCGGCACGGGCGCCGCGGCGCTGGCCGCCGCCCGCACCGGAGCCGAGGTCACCGCGATCGATTTCTCCGCCGGCATGGTGGCGCGGGTCCGCGCGCTTGGTGTGGCGAATATCGAGGCGCGGCAAATGGACGGCCAGGCGCTCGATCTGCCGAATGCCGCGTTCGACGCGGCTGTGTCGGTATTCGGCGTGATGCTGTTTCCGGACTGGCGCGCCGGCCTCAGCGAGATGGCGCGGGTGACGCGACCGGGCGGATCGGCGGCGATTGCGGTCTGGAAGAGCGCCGATGGCGCCGCCGTGCATCTCCTGCTCTCGCAGATCATCCGGCGGCTCTATCCCGACAATGTCACGCCGATGCCGTGCACGGGCCTCGCCGAGCTCGCCGACCCCGACCGCCTCGCCGCTGCGCTCATCGCCGCCGGCTTCTCCGATCCGGCGATTGCCGAGATCACCCACGACTTCAAGCTCAATGTCGCCAATCCCGCCGACGTCGACAAATTGTTCGAGTTCATGCCGCATTGGAGCGGGCTCGATGCCGACCAGAGCGCCGCAGTCGCGCGCGCCTTCCGCGCCGAGATCCAGCGCAGGCGGGTCGGCGACAGCTTCGCGATTCCGTCGACCGCGCTGATCGCGACGGCCCGGCGGGCTTGACCGAAACAGCCGCGATCCGGTCGTGCGAGGTCATGGCCGCCTAGCGCTTGTCGTCGTCCGGCTTTTCTTCATCGCTCGGCGGCTGCAGGCCGGGACTGTTGGCCCAGCGGTCGAGTTCCTCGATCACCCGCCGATGGCTCGGCCGCAGCGGCTCTGCACCACCGGGCTCTTGCGATAATTTTCGGGGCAGCTTGACCTGATCTGGCATGGCTAGGCTCCAGAGCTGGGGCTGTACGCGCGATACGAGGCGCGATCGCTACGCGCGCGACTTGAGGAGATCGCGAATCTCGGTGAGCAGCTCCTGATCCTTGGTCGGCTTCGGCGGTTCGGCCGGCGCCGCGGGCGCTTCGCGCTTGAGCTGGTTCATGAGGCGGACCACGATGAACAGCACGAAGGCGACGATCAGGAAGTTGAGCGTCAGCGTCAGGAAGTTGCCCCAGGCCAGCACCGCGCCCTGCTTCTTGGCATCGGCCAGGTTGGTCGCCGTCACCGACTTCGACAGCGCCGTGAAATAGTTGGAGAAGTCGAGCCCGCCGCTGATCGCGCCGATGATCGGCATGATGACATCGGCCACCATCGACGAGACGATCGCGCCGAACGCCGCGCCGATGATCACGCCGACGGCGAGATCGACGACGTTGCCCTTCATGGCGAATTCCCTGAATTCCTTCAGCATCTGATCTCCTGTTTTCCAAATGAATGCGGTGGCACGGCCCGGCGACTGGATCGCCGGCCGCTCCAAGGGGACGAAAGACTATTTGCGATCGGCCGGCTTCGCGGGCGCCGCGACCGGCTGCGCAGGCGCGGCCTGCTCCCATGGCGCCGGCAGGATGACCCGCGCCGGCGGCGGGTTCTGCGCGGCGCGCTGCACATTCGCATTTTCCGGCCGCGGCTCGTCGCGGGCGTTATCCGCGCGGGCGGTGGCGACATCGATGCCGAGCGCCAGCGCGACGGATCCGAGTGCCGCGCCGACCAATACGGCGGACCGCACCACACCAGCGCGCGGCCTGTTCAGGATGGCAGGATGAGATGAGGTCATCGCAACTGCTCCTCACGCAATAGACATCGTTCGGAACCGCGCGGGCGCGAGCGCCGCGCGCGGCTGGAGGCGGGACGTCAGGTCTTGATGTCGTCCGGCAGCTTGCCGCCATTGGCGGCGAGCTTCGCCATCACCTGCTGATGCAGCCAGACATTCATGGCGGCGCTGTTGCTGGTGTCGCCGGTGTAGTGCAGCTCCTTCGCGAGCTCCTTGCGCGCCGCGAGGCTGCTGTCGAGGCCGAGCGCCTTCATCAGGTCGACGATCGAGCTGCGCCAGTCGAGCTTCTCGCCGGTCGCCGCGGCCGCCTTGTCGACGATCGCGGCGACGTCGACGGATTGTGCCGCCGCCGTGCCGGGCGCAGCGGATGCAGCCGTCGACGTCGAAGGCGCTGCGCCGGGCGCAGCCGCCGTTGTGCTCTCAGCGGTTTTGGCCTGGGCGCCGTGGCCGAAGATTGCACCCATGATGCTTCCAAAAATGCTCATGATCTCTCGCTCCGTGCGCCCGAGATACCGTTCGTCCCGTGGCTGTTTCCAGTGACGGGGCGGACGATAGGCAGGCCATTGGCCGAGCGGAAGATGACCATCGTCACTATCGGAGTGTGGGACGGCGTGGTGCTGTCGGCGGAGCGTGCGGCTTTCTGCGGCCGCGCGAGAGCCTTTCATCGTACGCCCCACGTGCGATGAAGTCAGCCGTCCCGGCCCGATTCGCCAGCCCCGAGAAGTCGGGGCGGCTGACACAGACGTGTGCGCGTTGTCGCTAGCTAGAGCTGGCGGCGGCGGATGGTCTGGGCGAGTTCGACAAAGCTCTCGGCGATGCCGACGCCGGTCTTGGCGCTGACCGATTTGACGCTCGACTTCGCAAGCCCGGCAATCGCGCCCGCGCTGCCCGCGGCTTCCGGCAAGTCGATCTTGTTCAGCAGCGCCCGGTAGGGCCGGCCCGGGAAGCGCTCCTCGAAGCCGCGGACCAGTTCCACCATGCGGGTCACCGTCTGCGGCCGCGTGACGTCGGACACGATGATGGCGGCGGATGCGCCGGTGACATAGACCGTGTCGAAGATCTGCGTGCCGAAATCGCCGTCGGTGTCCCACAGCACGAGGCGCATCGGATCGCTGCCATCCGCCGGCGCCACGTCGTGGCTCAGGATCTCGACGCCCAGCGTCGATTTGTACTGGCCCTCGAACCGGTTGTAGATCAGCCGATAGAGGATCGACGTCTTGCCGACCCCCATATCGCCGAGCAGCATGACTTTCGCGGTGAGCATCAGCGGGCCACTTCGCCTCGATAGACCGTCTCGAACGCCACGCGGCGATTACCGCCGACGGTGGCGTCGACCCGGTCGGTGATCGGCATCGTCGCCGCGCGCGAAACCAAAATCAGCCGCGACGGATCGACCCCGAGCGCAGTCAGCCTGCGCTGGACCTGCTCGGCTCGCTTGCGCGCCAGCGTCCGGTTGGTGCCTTCCGTGCCGCTCTGATCGGCATAGCCGACGATGCGCAGCCTGAGATCGTTGTTCGCCATTAGTCCGGCGAGTTCGCGCAGCTGCTGCTCGGCCTGGTCGTTGTCGAGGACTTCGTCTGAATTGTTCGCGAAGAAGATCGCAGTGGTGGCGATGAAGCGGTCGAGCCGCGCCGCCGGACCGTCGGCGACGGCTTGCAGCTTCGAATATTGCTCGGCCAATTTGGCATACTGCTCGCCGAGCCTGTCATATTGCTCGGTCAGGGCGACATATTTCTGGTCGCCCGACTTCGCCTGCGCACCGATCGCCTCGCGCATCTGGTCGAGGCTCGCCTGCAGGCGCGTCAGGCTCTGCTGCAGGCCCGCGATGCCGGCCTGCGATGCCGCGATTTGCTCGGGTGCGGACACCAGACCGATGTGGTTGACGATCTTGTACGGTGCCGCGGCCGCGGCGAGCGCATCGATCAACGGCGCGGTTTCCAGCTGGCTCGGCTCGATGCCTGAAACGGCCACGCTTCGGCTGCCGTGATCGAAGTCGAGCCGCAGCGGGAACGAGGCCAGCAACGGCTGCTTTGCGGCGAGCTGTTCCAGCGCCGCCTGGGTCCGCCGCTCCAACAGGCCGCGCGTCACCGATGTCGCGGCAAGCCAGAGCAGCAGCGCGGCCACGGCCGCGAGCAAGGCGAACAGGATCACCTTGCCGCGCCGGCTCGCGATCCGCCGTGGCGTATCGTCGGTCTCGATCGCGGCTGCCAGCGACGCCAGCATCGGCCCGTCGCAATCCGCGCCGCGGTCGATGCGCTCGATCGCATCGAAGAACAGCGAGTTGATCCTGGCATTGTCGGCTGGCCGCAACGGTCCCAGGCACTCCGCCGCCAGAATGAAGCGGGGCGAGGCGCGCAGCGCGAGCTGTCGTCCGCCGAAATCGAGCGTCTGCAGATTGCCTTCGCCGGCCAGCGCCTGCACCGAGAACTCCAGGATCGCCGCGACCATCGCGCTGAGCAGGTCGGCGCGTTCGTCGGCGGTCGCATCGCGCTTCCAGTCCGCGATCAGGCGGCCATTGCCGCGTTCGATGATCAGGAGCCGGTTGATCTGCGGCGGCTGATCGGCGAGCACGAATTCGCTGATCGGGCGTCCCGTCACCAGCGATTTGACGCGGCCGACCCACAATTGCGCCGAGGTCAACGCATTGATGCGCTGCTCGAGCGAGGCAACCAGCTCCCTGAACGAATTCGCCACCGCGGCGCTGACCAGCCGGCCGACGATCGGATAGAGCGCCTCGATCATCTGCTCGCGCGAGTTCTTGATCTCGCTGCGGATCGCCGAGACCACGACCGGCGCAATCGCGCTGGCGAGCTCGCGCGGCCGGTTGACCTCGGCGCGCTCCAGCGCCTCGACCAGGATGCCCGCGGTTGCCGTCTCCAGGCGGTCGGCGTTGCCGACATAGCGCTGCAGCGAGTCGAGGTCGGCCTCCAGCGACGTCAGGCGCGTCGCCTCGGGCTGAAACAGCAATGTCTTGAGCTGCTCGATCTCGCGGTTCTGGCCGGCAGCAGCTGCCATGCTATTTGCCCGTGCGGCCGGATCCCAATCCGCTGATGACCGAGCCGAGCTGGGTGATCGCCGCGCCGACATCCTTCAGCGAGTCGAGCCGCTTCTGCTCGGTATCCCGCTCGAGGTCGGAGAGCCGCGCAGAAAGCGCGGTGAGCTCGTTAGTGAAGTCCGCCTGCATCTGCTTGAGCGATGCCTGCATCTCCTCGCGCAGACCCGAGAGGTTGGTCTCGAGCGAACGTTGCGCGCCGCCGAACAGCAGGTCGCGAACCTGATCGATCGCCGCCATGCCATGCGCCGCCGGATCCACGCCGTTGCCGGCCGCCGCAGCGTCCGCCGGTCCGTCCGTACCTTTGGTCTGGCGCTCGATACCCTTCATGGTCATTTCCCGCTTACTCATAGCTGCGCAATCCGGACCTGCGATGTCAAAAAGCAAATCCGAAACAACCCTATAGCCAATTTTGCGGGCGCGGCCCAGAGAAAGGCGAGCAATCTCAGCCGGATCAACCGCGTGGTTGTGCGATCACGGCCAATTATTTCTAGTAAGTTATTGCCTTTATTGCGAGTTCTGTACGGTTCTTGACCTGGCATTTCTCCAGAATCGTGCTGACATAGTTCTTCACGGTTCCTTCGGCCAAATGCAGCTGCTCGCCGATCTCGGTGTTGCTCTTGCCCTCGACGATCAGCGTAAGAATTTCATTCTCCCGTGCCGTCAGCCCGTCGCGAACCGGCAGCTTCGCCGAGACGCGCGGGCCGCGCAGCCGCTTGAACTCGTCGAGGATGCGCGCGGCGACGCCGGGCGAAAGCCCGGACTGGCCGTTGATGACCGCGCGGATCGTCGAGGCGATCTCCTCCATCCTGGCGTCCTTCAAGAGATACGCCTTGGCGCCTGCGCTCACCGCCTCGAAGATCAGGTCGTTGGTCTCGAACGTCGTCAGCACCACGATATGGGTCTGCGGCAATTCGCGGAGAATCCGCTGGGTCGCGGCGATGCCGTCAACCCGCGGCATCTGCAGGTCCATCAGGATGACATCCGGCCGATAGCGCCGCGCGAATTCGATAGCCTGCTCGCCGTCGGCCGCGCCGGGAAGGATCTCGAAATCGTCGTTCTGCTGGGCGAGCAGCGTGGCGATACCTTCCCTGATCAGCGTCTGATCCTCGGCGATCAGCACCCGTATCTTCTCAATTCTGCTCACGAGCTTTCCGTCATCCTCTCGAAAACGTGTTGCATGCGCGGCAACGAATTCAATCGGCCAGCACGCCGGCTGACGCTGCCGGCGGCACCGCCACGGGGAGCGAGATCCGGACCAGCGTTCCCTGCCCGGGCGCGCTCTCCACCGCGCAGCTGCCGCCGACAAGTTCAGCAAATTCGGCCATACCAATCAATCCGAAATGTCCTGGCGTCGGGACCGCGAGATCGAAGCCGCAGCCGTCATCGCGGATCTCGACAATCAGCTTGCGGCCGACCGCGGCCGGTTCGTCGAAGGCGTGAAAGAAGACGCGGCGCGCCCGCGCATGCGTCTGAACATTGCGCAGTGCCTCGCTGAGGATGCGCTGAACCGTCAGGCCGCAATCGCGCAGGCCGGAGCGCGCCGCTTCGTCGATCTGGATCGACACCCTGACACCGCTGCGCGCGGCGAAGTCGCTGAGCAGCCCCTCGACATCGGGATCAAGCTTCAGGTCGTCGGGCGTGCGCAGGCGGTCGATGGCTTCGCGGGCGCGGTTCAGGCCGCTCGCGGCCGCATCTTCAGCTGTCGCGAGGCTGTCCGCCACACGGGCGGGATCGGCCGACAAATAATGCCGGATCAGCCGGATCTGGGTCAGCAGCGCCACGATCGAGTGCACCAGCGTATCGTGCAGATCGCGAGCCAGCCGCAGCCGCGTCCGCGCCAGCGAGGCAAAGCGCACCTCCGCGCTCGCCGCCTCGAGCTGCTGCTCCATCAGGCGCCGGGCGCGACGCTCGCTGCCGAGCAGCGTTTCGACCTGACGGCCGGCAAAATCCGGCATGGCGATGACGAAGTAATGCGACTGCGCGCCGTTCCACAGCACGACCGCCGTCATCGGTTGCGTGATGTCAGGCGACGCGCCACGCACACCGGCCAGCGCGATCATGTCCCGCTGGCCGCTGGCAAGCGCCGCCAGCTCGGCTTCCATGCCGACCAGCAACACACACTCGCAGCAATCGACGCCGGTTGCGGGAAGCCACTCGACCAGCCGGCCGATCTTCCGCTGCATGCTTCGATCGGCGCCGATGACGGCGAGACCGATGACGTCGGCTTCTGCGGCCGCAAGCAAATCCGCGCTCAGATCGATCATGCGTTGCCCATCAACTCAGCGAGCAGCCACTCTGGCGTAAGCCGGCAGCGGTCGCAAACGAATATGACTTTCGTCACAACCGGTCCTGACCTTCGTCAGATGCCACGGCTGCTCGAAATGCGGTTCTGTCTCACGAATGAGCAACAGCGCAAGCCATGATGTGCCACATGCCGGCGTCCATGGCGATGCCGGCCGGGCGCCGGGCCTCGCGAAAGGTCGCGCCAGTCGGCCGGAATGTGAGCTGACAATGAAGGGCGCACCACGGAAACCGTCGGGCATCGAGCTGCGCATGCTGGCGGAAGCAAGCAAGCCCGCGCGGCGCCGGCGCCTGAGCGCAACCCAGAAGATGGCATTGCAGGAAGCGCTCGCCGGCCGCCTGCAGCTCTATCCGCGCGGATATGCCGCGAGCAAGACGGGGCCGTTCCACTCCCGACGCGCCATTCTCGGACTGGTGCGCGCCGGCCTGATGAGCCTCAGCGCAACGGCGCGCTATGCGGCCGTGACCAGGCGCGCGCGCGAGATGTACGAGGCCGCGGCAAGCAGCGACGCTGCGCCCGAGTAAGCGCGCGCCATTACGCTGAGGCGCTCAAAACCCTCACCGTCCATTTCATTTCTTCGCTGAGACCTGGCCGGCGTCACGCACGCGCGGGCGCTGTCGCGTGCCGCGCCGATTCCGGCTGCGAATAGCGTCAAACCAGCCGGTTGGCTGCAGCAGGACACGTATGCAGATAAACTGCGAAGATAATCTTTACAGTTTACCTTCATATATGCTATCCGATCCGGCATGAGCAATGGACCGGCCCGCCCCGGCTCGGCGCGCACATCCGCGCTGGCCGAAGATCTTCGCCTGTTGATTGGAAGGCTGAAGCGGCGGCTTCGCGAGCAGGGTCAACGCGAGGACCTCCCGCCTTCCCAGGTCGCGGTGCTGCTTCGCCTCGAAAAGGATGGCCCCGCGACCGTGTCCAGCCTGGCGCGATCGGAGGGTATGCGTCCGCAATCGATGAGCTCGGCGATATCGGCGCTCGAGGCTGCGGGCCTGGTCCGCGGCGCGCCGGATCCGGACGACGGCCGGCAGACCATCATGTCGCTCACCGATAGCTGCCGCGAGCGGCTTCGCACCGGCCGCGCCGCACGGCAGGACTGGCTGTCGCGCACCATCGCCGCGCGGCTGTCGGCGCGGGAGCAGGACGAACTCGCCGCCGCCGTCGGCTTGCTGAAGCGGCTGGTCGAGGATTGAGGCCGGCTGCGCTGCGACAGCTTGCGAGAAAGGTAACGACCATGGCCCTGACCACGCTCGATCCGATCACCGCATTGATCGTCATCGATCTGCAAAGCGGCCTCATGGGCTGGCCCTTCGCCCATCCGATCGGCGACATCGTGGCTCGCGCCGCCGCGCTTGGCGCTGCGTTCCGGCGGCACGGTCTGCCGGTCGCGCTGGTCAATGTCGACGGCAGCTCGCCGGGACGAACCGAGCAGGCGCCGCGCCATGGAAATCCAATTGGAAATCCCATTGGAAATCCATTTGGCGGCCCGCTTCCCGACGGATGGACCGATCTCATTCCGGAGCTCGACCGACAGCCCGGCGACATCGTTGTGACCAAGCGAACGCGAGGCGCATTTGCCAGCACCGACCTCGAAAGCCTGCTGAGAGCGCGTGGCGTCACGCAAGTCGTGATCGCCGGCGTCGCCACCGCGGGCGGCGTCGAATCGACGGCGAGACAGGCCTATGAGGCGGGCTTCAACGTCACGCTCGCAATCGACGCCATGACCGATGCGCGGTCGCACGCGCATGAATACAGCATCGAGCACGTGTTCCCGCGGCTTGGCGAAACCGGCTCGACGCAGGCGATCATCGATCTCGTTGAAAGGACCAACGCGCATGAACTGGCTTGATCTCGTCGCCTATTTCTTCGGCGGCGTCTTTCTCACCAATGCGATCCCCCACGTCGTCGCCGGCATGATGGGCGAAGCGTTCCAGAGCCCGTTCGCCAAACCGCCCGGCGAAGGCCTGTCCTCATCGACCGTCAACATCGTGTGGGGCTTCTTCAACCTCGCGGTCGGATATCTTCTGGTCTGCCGCGTCGGCGACTTTGGCTTGCGAACCACCAGCGACGTTGCAGCGCTCGGGCTCGGCGGTCTTCTGATCGGCCTGTTCCTGGCGCGGCGGTTCGGGCGGTTTCACGGCGGGAATGAACCTCAGAGAACATGAGACGCGTATTTCGATCGCTCGCGAGCTTCAACTACCGGGTCTGGGCGGCCGGCGCGCTGGTATCCAACATCGGCACCTGGATGCAGCGCGCGGCGCAGGACTGGCTGGTTCTCACCCAGCTGACAAATCACAGCGCGTCCGCCGTCGGCATCGTGATGGCGCTGCAATTCGGGCCACAACTATTATTGATGCCGTGGACCGGCTTTGCCGCCGATCACTTCAACCAGCGCAAACTGCTGATGGCGACCCAGGCGACGATGGGCGCGCTCGCACTCATCCTCGGCATTCTCACCGTCACCGGGCTGGTGCAGCTCTGGCACGTCTACACCTTCGCGTTCCTGTTCGGCTGCGCGGCGGCGCTCGATGCCCCGGTGCGACAGACCTTCGTCGCCGAACTGGTCAGCGATACCAATCTGTCGAATGCGATCGCGCTGAACTCGACCTCGTTCAACGCCGCGCGCATGATCGGCCCCGCCGTCGCCGGCCTGATTATCGCCTCCGTCGGCACCGGCTGGGCATTCCTGTTCAACGGCGCATCGTTCCTGGCGGTGCTGACCTCGCTGACCCTGCTGCGCACCTCCGAGCTGCGCCCGAACGCGCGCGCCCATCGCACCAAGGGAAGCGTGATGCAGGGCTTCCACTATGTCTGGTCGCGGCCCGATCTCAGGGCGACGCTGATCATGCTGTTTCTGATCGGGACCTTCGGACTGAACTTTCCGATCTTCATTTCCACCATGGCGGTTGGCGTGTTCCACACCGATGCGCGCGGCTTCGGCCTGCTGTCGTCGATGATGGCGCTCGGAACGATGTCGGGCGCGCTGCTGGCAGCGAGCCGCGAGGAGCCGCGCTTCGGCTCGCTGATGCTGGGTGCCGCGATCTTCGGGCTGGGCTGCACGCTCGCCGCATTGGCGCCGAGCTATCGGCTGTTTGCCGCGGCGCTGGTCGTGATCGGCGTCGCCGCGCTGACCGTCACCAACACCTCGAACGCGCTGATGCAGCTCTCGACCGAGCCGGCGATGCGCGGTCGGGTGATGGCGCTGCGGCTCGGCGTTGCGCTCGGCGGCACGCCGATCGGCGCACCGATCGTCGGCTGGGTCGCCGATCACCTCGGCCCGCGCTGGGCCCTCGGCGTCGGCGCCGCCGCCGGCTTTGCCGCAGCGATCGTGGCGATCGGCATGCTGTCCCGATCGGGCGGCGAAGCCGAGCGCCGCAGCCAGGAGGCGCGAAGGAGCGAGGTCAACCTGCCGCAGCAGCGTTGAGCATGGCGCCACCGACCGGCGCTGCTACCCTGTGTTTGAGCACGTGTCCTTCACGCGAACCGAAAACGCTAGTAGGCGTAGGACGTCTTGCCCGGCTGCACGGTCAGCCGAAAGGCGACGTCGGCCGAACCATCCATCAGCTCGATGATGTGGTCGCACACCAGGCAGCGGAACTCACCCGCGGCGCCGCCCTTCGACGTCAATTCGATCCGGCGATAGCCGGCCTGGCAATGGGGACACGTCACGTCAGATTTTCGCATCGAATCAGCAAGCCGTTGCGCTCTTGAGCTTCCCACACGCCCATCATCGGAATGTGACGCCCGTCTAACCGGCGTGCTGGTCGACCAGACTACCTGGAATTTGTGCTGTGCTTTCAGCGCGAAAAGTTCCCGACGATGGCCAGAACGACGACGCGCCCAGGCCGGCAACACGGCCGCGGACCCAAAAAACGAGCGAGCGCTCTCTCAGAAAATTTCATCATCCCCCTTTTCCGGGCGCCGTTTCGTGGGCTAGGAATTAGACAAGGGCGTAAAGCCCGGCTCGGACCAGCAACAAAATGAAATGGTCCGGGAGCATAGCCAGGGAGGCAACGTGGGTCTCGCGCGTCAGCGACCGGGGACGGCGAATGCGTTCGCGATGGACGTGCTTTGCGCGCGCATCCTCGAACGTCATCGGGATTCCATCCGGGTCCAGAAAACCCATCTCGCCGTTCCGAATCTCACGCGCATCATCGGCGCCACGCTCACGCTTTCCAACAAGCACGGCTTTCACGCCACCACGCTGCGCCAGCTCGCGGAGGCCTCGGGCCTCAGCATGGGCGGCCTTTATACGTATTTCGACAGCAAGCCGACGCTGCTGTCGATGATCCTCGGCGAGGTCGCCGAGACGGTGGCGGAGGTCCTCAACTCGCCGCCCGCGGACGTGAAGCAGGATGCGCGCAAGCATCTGCACTGGATCATCGCGACCCATGTCCGGATGAGCGAGGCGATGCAGCCCTGGTTCGTGTTCTGCTTCATGGAAGCGAAGTCGTTTCCGCCGGCGGAGCGCCAGCGCGCCATCGAGATGGAGGTGATGACCGAGAAGATCATCGCCGGCGTCCTCAAGCAGGGCGTCGCCAGCGGCGTCTTCACGATCGACCAGGTCACGCTGACGGCATCGCTGATCAAGCCGCTGCTGCAGGACTGGTACGTCAAGCGCGCCAAGTACCGCAGACGTGGCACCTCGATCGAGGCCTACATCAACACCGTCGGCGCATTCGTCGACGCTGCGGTCGCAGCCAGGACGCGGCCCGGCCGCGTCGCGACCGGCTCCCGCACCAGATCCAGGCAGACGGCGCACCTATAGACGCAAGGAAGGGCGAGGCAATGAAGCGCTTGCGGTTCAATCAACAGGAGATCGTCTTCGCCGTCTTTGCCGTGCTGTTCCTGGCGTTCTCGATCTTCCTGCGCGGCTTCCTGACGCCGGAGAACATGCTGACGCTGCTGCAGAACGTCGCGGTGCTCGGCATCCTCGGGCTTGCGATGGCGATCGTCGTGATCGGGCGCGGCATCGACATCTCGCTGATCGCAGCCCTCGCGGTGCCGCCGGGGCTCGTGCTGCAGATGGTGCAGAACGGCCACTCGCTGCCGGCCGCGCTCGCGACGGCGGTGCTGCTCACGATCGCGTTCGGCCTGGTCAACGGCTGGCTGATCGCCTATGCCGAGGTCCCTTCGCTGTTTGCGACGCTGGCGACCGGCCTGCTGCTCGCCGGCCTCGGGCAGGCCGCGCTGTTTCAGCTCGACGTCGTGCAGTGGAGCGACGGCATGAAGGGCTTCGAGCGGCTCGGACAAGGCACCATCCTCGGCATTCCGACCTCGATCGTGATGTTCGCGATCGCCTGCGTCGTGGTCGCGTTCCTGCTGCGCCAGACGCGCTGGGGCGCCTATATCTACGCGATCGGCGATAATCCCTACGCCGCCCGCGTCACCGGCATCCCCTCGCGCCCGATCATCGTGCTGCAATATGTCGTCGCGGCGCTGATCGGCTGCTTCGCGGGCCTCGTGATGGCGGCATCGGTCAACTCGATGCCGACCCGCATCTTCAATTCGACCCTGATCTACGACGTCATCCTCGTCGTCGTGCTCGGCGGCATCGGCCTGTCGGGCGGCCGCGGCGGCGTGCTCAACGTCATCATCGGCACGCTGCTGATCGGCACCATGCTGAACGGCATGACCATCATGGACATTTCCTACGCCGGACAAAATCTCGTCAAGGGTGTCGTCCTGCTGCTCGCCGTCATCACGGATTCATTCCTGAATCCGCGCAACGAAGAAACGGCACAGCAGGGTGACATCTGAACCAAGCCACAAGAACATTCAATCACGACCAAGGAGGAACCAATGAAATACGCTGTCAGCACTGCAAAGGTGATCGCCGCGGCGCTTGGGCTTGCCGCCATCGCCGCCCCGGCTCTGGCCCAGCAGGGCCTGGACGAGCCGTTCCAGAAGCCGTTCAGGGAAGCCCTCGCCGGCAAGACGGTGGCCTACGTTCCGGTCGCCATGAACTTCGACCTCACCGAAGGCTGGTACGCCGGCATGAAGAAGGAGCTCGAGCCCTTCGGCGTGAAGTTCGAGATCCGCGATCCCAACTGGAACACCAATGCCGGCGCGCAGGCAGTGACCTCGCTGATCTCGGAGAAGCCCGCCGTGATGGTGATCCACAATCCGGACGTGCAGACCTACGCCAAGTTGCTGCAGCGCGCCGAGAACGAAGGCATCTACGTCATCCAGATCAACATGGGATCGGCCTATCGCTCGTCGGCCTTTGTCGGCGCCAACTGGATCGAGATCGGCGAGCGCGACACCGAAGCCGTGGTGAAGGCCTGCCAGGGCAAGTCGAACAAGATCGCCATCGTGCAGGGCGCGCTCTCGGCGGCCGCCAGCGCCTACACGCTCAAGGGCGTCGAGAACGTGCTCGCCAAGCATCCGGAGATCAAGGTGGTCTCGAGCCAGGCGGCCGACTGGGATGCCGCGAAGGCCAAGGCGATCACCCAGACGGTGCTGAAGCAGAATCCTGATCTTTGCGGCATCGTCGGCTTCTGGGACGGCATGGACATCGGCACCGCCGCTGCGGTGAAGGAAGCCGGCCTGACCGGCAAGGTGTTCGTCGCGACCTCTGGCGGCGGCGAGCGCAAGGGCGCCTGCGAGCTGGTGAAGTCCGGCGCGTTCGATCTCAACATGAGCTACGACGTGCCCACCCAGGCCGCGCAGATGGCCGGCACGATCAAATGGCTGCTGTCGTCGGGCGCCAAGGCCGGCTCGATCAAGGGGTCGGAATACACGACGCTGATTCCGATCACCAAAGAGAACGCGGACAGCCAGACCGCGTGCTGGAATCTCAGTGACCTGAAAAAATAGTCGAACCATTCCCGCTCGACGTCCCGGGCGATCTCACCCGGGACGTCGATTTTCCCAAATCGAACGCCTTGCTGGAATGCCGATGCGCGACACCCTGACGAGCCTGCGTTACCGCTACTGGCCGGATCATCTCCTCGGCGAGATCCTGTCCAAGCGTTGGACCGAGACCGCAATACCGGTGATCCTGCTTTTGATCGTCGGCTTCGCGCTCAGCCGTTCCATCGATCACTTCCTGTCGCCGTCGAGCCTTGCCGACACCGCGCGGCAGGCCGGCGAAATCGGCTTTATCGGCCTCGGCATGGCGCTGGTCGTCATCGTCGGCGGCATCGATCTGTCGGTCGGCTCGATCTTCGCGCTGACGGATTTCTGCGCGCTCTATCTGCTCGACGTGCTGAACTGGCCGGTGCCCGCGGTGGTCGTCGCCACCCTCGTCTGCGGTGCACTGCTCGGCGCCGTCAATGGCGTCCTGATCGGCTACTTAAGGCTGCGCGCCTTCATCACCACGCTGATCACCCTGATCATCTACCGCTCGGCGTTCGATCTGTTGATCCAACGCTACTCCAATTCGATCGCCGCGGCCTTCCCCGACATCCCGTCCTGGAATTTCATCGGCGGTGGCGACGTGTTCGGCATTCCGAGCGTCGCAATCGTCTACATCGCGATCGCCATCTTCGGCCATATCTTCATGACCCGGCTGCGCCCGGGCTGGCACATCACCGCGATCGGCGGCTCGCGCCGTTCCGCCTACAATTCCGGCATTCCGGTCCGCCGCACCATCGCGCTCTGCTATGTCGCAAGCGGCGTGCTGACAAGCATCGCCGCGCTGTTCTTCGCGGCCCGGCTCGGCACCGTCGGCGGCGATATCGGCGTCGGCCTCGAGGTGATCGTGCTGACCGCGACCGTGCTCGGCGGCATCACGCTCGGCGGCGGCAAGGGCTCGGTCGCAAAATCGCTTGTCGGCGTGCTGATCGTGCTCTTGATCACCAACGGCCTGACCACGCTCAATGCGCGTGGCGGCATCAACCGCATGGCGCTGGCGGGCATCCTGCTGGTCGCAGCGATGGTCGACATCCGCTGGCAGAAGAACCGCACCCGCATCATCAGCAAGGTCTATGTCGCGCCGACCTATCATGCGCTGCCGCCGCCGCCGGCCACCGAGATCGGCCAGGGCGGCCCGTTCGAGCAGAACGACAAGCTGCGCGACGTCGAATTGATCGGCCTCGGCCGCATCGAGGCGCCGGAGGACGTGATCCTCGATCGCAACAACAATCTCTACGCCGGCTCGCGCCATGGCGACATCATCCGCTTCCATGCGCCCGATTATCAGCGCATGGAGGTGTTCGCCCATATCGGCGGTCAGCCGCTCGGCATGGCGTTCGACCGGCAGGACAATCTCTATGTCTGCATCGGCGGCATGGGCCTTTACCGCATCACGCCCGACGGCACCGTGGAGAAGGCGACCGACGAGACCAACCGCAGCATGCATTCGGTGAACGACGACAGCCGGCTGCGGCTGGCCGACGACCTCGACATCACCGACGACGGCCTGATCTTCTTCTCGGAAGCCACCGTGCGCTACGAGATGGACGAATGGCCGATCGACGGCCTCGAGGCGCGCGGCAACGGCCGCATCATTTGCTACGACACCAAGACCGGCGCCACGCATACGGCGCTGCGCGGCCTCAAATTCCCCAACGGCATCTGCGTCGCCAGCGACGGCCAGTCGATCCTGTTCGCCGAGACCTTCGGCTGCTCGATCAAGCGGCTGTGGTTCGCGGGGCCGAAGAAGGGCCAGGTCGAGGTGGTGATGGACAATTTGCCGGGCTATCCCGACAACATCAATCTCGCCTCCGACGGCAATTACTGGCTGGCGCTGGTCGGCATGCGCAGCCCCTCGCTCGACCTTGCCTGGAAGATGCCGGGCTTCCGCCGCCGCATGGCCAAGCGCGTCCCGGTCGACGAATGGCTGTTCCCGAACATCAACACCGGCTGCGTCGTCAAGTTCAACGAGCAGGGCAAGATTCTCGAATCGTTCTGGGACCTGCGCGGCGAGAACCACCCGATGATCACCTCGATGCGCGAGCACCGCGGCTATCTCTATCTCGGCGGCATCATGAACAACCGGATTGGCCGCTACAAGCTGGAGAACGCGGACCCGAACTTCGTGCAGTATGACAAGCGCTGGGGGAAGCTGTCGTGATCGCGGCCGCCAGGGAATTCGCCAACCGCTTTCTCGGCCGCGGCGAGGCCACCATCACCGTACCTTCGTTCGACGGCGCGCTGAAGCCGAACCAGAAACTGGAATCTGCAACCACCTTGCTGGAATGCGAGGCGCTAGAGGATCTCGCAACCGACGGCCGAAACCTCTATGTCGCCGACGGCCGGCGTCTGCTGCGCCTCGACGGCGGCGGCGCGGCCGAGCTGCGCAGCTTCGAGCAGCCGATTTCGGCGCTCTGCGCGCTCACCACCGGCGGCGGCATCGCGGTCGCGCTCGGCGGCCGCGAGGTGCGGCTCTACGCCGACCCCTCGTCGGGCGAGCCGAGCGTGACGTTCAGCGACGCCGCCTTCAACGCGATCAACGCGCTGACGCAGGCCGGCGACGGCACCCTGATCGCAACCGACGGCTCGGCGACCTGCGGCATCGATGATTGGGCGCGCGACCTGATGGAGCTGAACCGAAGCGGCCGCGTGTTCCGGCTCGACCCCAGGACCAGATCAGTGCAGCTGCTGGCGTCGAAGCTCGGCTACGCCTTCGGCGCCTGCGCACGCGGCGACGGCGTGCTGGTCAGCGAGAGCTGGCGGCATCGCCTCGTCCTCGTCTCGAACGGACGGCCGCTGCAGGTCGTGCTCGGCCATTTGCCCGTCTATCCGTCGCGGCTGTCGAAGGCCGCGGGCGGCGGCTATTGGCTCACCGCATTCACCGCACGCACCCAGCTGATCGAGTTCGTGCTGCGCGAGCCGGCCTACCGGCGCCGCATGATGGCCGAGATCGACCCGGCCTATTGGGTGGCGCCGCGGCTGCGCTCGGGGTTCTCGTTCAAGGAACCGATGCAGGGCGCCCACATCAAGACGATGGGCGTCATCAAGCCGTGGGCGCCGCCGCGCTCCTACGGCCTCGTCATCCGGCTGAGCGAGGACGGCAAGCCAAAGTATTCGCTGCACAGCCGGGTCGACGGCATCAATCACGGCATCGTCGCGGCGCTCGAGCTGGGCGGTGACCTTGTGCTGATCGCCAAGGGACCGGGCCGCGTGCTGAAACTGCCCCTCGCCGGGCTCGCCGAGGAGACAGGCTCATGAGCGACACCGTGTTGTCCCTGCGCAAGGCCACCAAGCTTTACGCGGGCGTGCCCGCCATCGAGGGCGTCGACTTTGATCTGCGCCGCGGCGAGATTCACGCGCTGGTCGGCGAGAACGGCGCCGGCAAGTCGACGCTGACCAAGGTGATGGCCGGCGTCGTGACCTTGACGTCCGGCGGCATGAGTGTCGATGGCACGGAGGTCGCGCCGCGCACGCCGCTGGAGGCGCGCAATCTCGGCATCGCCATGGTGTTCCAGGAGAACAGCCTGGTGCCGACCATGACGGTCGCGCAAAACCTGTTTCTCGGGCAGGAGAAATTCTACAACCGGCTGCGCGGCATCTACATCGCCGCCCAGCAATTCCTGCAATCGCTGAATTTCGACGTGACGCCGACCGCCACCGTGAGCGGGCTCGGCGCCGCCAAGAAGCAGATGGTGGAGATCGCGCGCGCGGTTCTGCACAAGGCCAAGGTCATCATCTTCGACGAGCCGACCGCGTCGCTGACGCCGGAAGAGAAGAAATATTTCTTCGACCTGGTCCGTGACCTCAAGAAGCGCGGCGTCTCGATCATCTTCATCTCGCACGCGCTGGAAGAGGCGCTACTGCTCGCCGACCGCATCACCGTGCTGCGCGACGGCAAGCATGTCATCACCGACGACACGGCGAAATTCGATCGCGCGGCGATCGTGCAGGCGATGGTCGGCCGCGATCTCTCCAACACGCTGTATGGCGCGCGGAAGACCAGCGTCCGGCCGGCCGGTGCGCGCGTGCTCACGGTGCAGAACCTCAAGATGGCGCCGATGGTGAAGAACAATTCGCTGTCGGTGTTTGGCGGGCAGATCACCGGCGTGTTCGGCCTGGTCGGCGCGGGCCGCACCGAGACCTTCAAGATCGTCTCCGGCGTGTTGAAGCGCGACTTCTTCCACGGCGGCGAAATCATGCTGCACGACAAGCCGGTGCGCTACCGGGTTCCGGCGCCGGCGGTCAAGGCCGGCATCGCCTATGTGACCGAGGATCGCAAGGTCGAGGGCTTCTTCGAAACCGCCTCGATCGCCCGCAACATCTATCTCGGCCTGCTTTCGAAGTTTCCCGGGGGCCGCATGATGTTGTCGCGGCGCGAGACCAATTCGGTCGGCAAGACCTGGACTCAGCGCCTCAAGGTTCGCGCCATCGGCGACGAGGCCAAGGTGGTCGAGCTGTCAGGCGGCAACCAGCAGAAGGTGGTGATCGCCAAATCGCTGGTGCAGGAGCCCGAGCTGATCATCTTCGACGAACCGACCCGTGGTGTCGACGTCGGCGCCATCGTCGAGATCCACGAGCTGATCAACCAGCTCGCCGACGAAGGCAAGGCGGTGGTGGTGATCTCGTCCTATCTGCCCGAGATCATGGCGCTATCCGACCGCATCCTGGTCTCGCGCCAGGGCAAGGTGGTCGAGGAATTCTCCGCGCTCGAAGCCACCGAGGAGAAAATCATGTACGCGGCGATTCATTGATGCCTGAAACGCGATGCGATTTTGGTTGAAGCGTCAGGTGCGGCGCGGGAAGCCGCCTGCCGCGATCCTGGTCGAACGCTACTTCGGTCCGACGGTTCCGGTCACCTTCAGTCTCGCCGATCTCACCCAACCCGAGACGTCGTTGCCCGTCCCCGGATTGAGATACATCACCGACGACCAGCCATCCCTGGTTTGCGCATACGCGATCAGTGCGTCATTCGGAATGACGAACACGCCGCGGATCGGACAGTGCAGATTCGGTGCGGAGTAGAATTGCAGCCGTCCCGTGCCCGTCACCACATTGGCCAGCGGCGGCGACAGCATCGGGACGCGGCTGGTGCCGGTCTGCGGCTCCTTGCAGTTCGACGGCGTCTGCGCGTGCACGGTCGCCCCCGGAGCACCCAGGATCAGGGCACAGCAGACCATGCAGGCGACAACGAACCTGTCCGACATCGCTGATCCTCTTGACGTCGCCGATTGCGGCAACCGGCGAAGGGATTGATTCAGTTCGTGCCCGCGATGATGACGAGATTGTTCAGGACAGGCGTGGAGCAGAACGCGACGACGAGAGCGATGTTGTAAACGTTGTTGCTCCGCCAAAGCAGCCACGTGACCACGAACGTCAAGCCAAGCTTGGGCACCAGCCACCAGACGCCGAACCATGTCTGCGCCAGATGCATGAACGGGTTCAACTCACCCAATCCGAGACTCAGGATCACATTCGTCGACTCAAGGTCGGCGTAACCCAGCAGCAGCGCGAGGAGCACCAAAAGACCCTTAACCCAATTCATTCCGAGACTCCCGATGCCAGTAATGCCGAAGATGCCGGATTGGCCAGATCACACTATTGATGATGTCCACGCGCTCGGCAGGCACGAGGCCCGTTGCAGGATATTCGTCCGGCTTCGGTATCCAGGCCGTGCCGAACAGAATGTCGAGAAACGGAAAGCAGGCAGCGAAGTTTTTGTCCCTGTGCTCGGGAAGGACCGAATGATGGATCCGGTGCCATTGCGGATTGTTGATCCATGTCACATACCGACCGAGCGGAATGCGGACGTTGAGATGGGCACACGCATCGGGCATGAAGAAGATAAATCCCACCGCGATCACCATGTCCGGCGGGATGCGGAACAGGATCGCCATGATCGGAAGAAAGGCGTCGGACAACACCCGCTCCAGCCAGAAATGCCGGCCGCCGGTAATGAACGTGACGCCGTTCGCGCTGTGATGGAAGGAGTGCATCGCCCATAGAAAGGGGATCGCATGTTGGAGGCGATGATACGTGTACTTGTAGAGATCGAATGCAACCACGATGATTGCGAGTGACACGTACCACCAGTAACCGTCGGTCGGCAGCTTGATCCAACCGAGACCGGTATAGCTCGCAATCTTGCCCGCGGTGATCGCCGCGATCGGAGCGAGCATGGACGACAACCCGAGGCTCACGATCACCGCGAGCCAATCATCACGAAACTCGGCGTAGGGAACGTCCGCAATCGGCCATCTTTTTTCCAGGATGCGGCTGGTGTAGACGATGCCCAGAAACACGGCCGCATAAAATACGGCGTTTGCGATGTCACTCTGCATGAGGGATGACTCGCCGGTTCAAAAGGACAGACAATAAGAATAAAAACATTTCTGTGCCTATAGGCTAAAAAAGCTTATTTTTTCTCAACGCTCCGGCGGGGGCAAGCAGGGTTTTTACGGGGCGGCCCTCGTCTTCGGCCCGATTCTGGCCCGCGCGGGCGCATTTTTCCGGGCCGGTCTCCGATCCGGTGCGGCGATAGCCCGCTGAAGCGAACCCCGCGCCCGCCCGCAGGACATTGTGCGCACCGTGAAGGCGCGTGGTGCATCCCTGAGGGGCTATACAGAGCAACCCATCGACACCAGCACAGCAGCGGGCAAGCGCTTCCTGGACATGCTCGGTGTGTTCACCGAGTTCGAGACCAACCTCCGCAAAGAGCGGCAGCTTGAGAGTATCGCGGAGGCCAAGGCACGCGGGGTCTACCAAGACCACAAAGCGTCCATCGACACCGCCAAAGTGAAGGCGCTTAAGGCTGAAGGCATGGGAGCGTCCGCTATCGCGAAGGCGCTCAAGATTGGCCGCGCGTCGGTTTACCGGGCTCTTGAGGATTGAGGAGGGAAGCCAATGACACCCACAGCGCCCTCCAACTGTGACCACGGGCTGTGTGAGTGCAGTGGAACGCAATCGATCCAGAAGTGTCTGGGGATGCTCTACTGAAGACGAGCACGCATCAGCTGCCCGAACCAATGGGAGCTTGCGTGAATGGCGCGCCGTGGCCGATGAAGATGGGCACTACGTGTTCGCCGTGGCGCTATGATGCAACGGTTCAATTTTGCCGACCGCCTTGCGACAGGACGGAAAGGAGGTGCCCATGCCGAAAACGATCGCGGTATTGGGCTCTGCCCTCTTCTTTGCGGTTGCGCCCAGCTCGGTGGCGGGGCTCGTTCCCTGGTGGATTACGCGTTGGGAGTTTCGGCCGCCCTTCTTCGATCTCGACGCGACGCGCGCCGTCGGGATCCTGTTGATCGTCGCCGGTCTACCCGGGCTTGTCGACTCGTTTGCACGCTTTGCGCTGCAAGGATTGGGCACGCCGGCGCCGGTCGCACCGACGCAGAACCTCGTGGTGACGGGTCTCTATCGCTATGTGCGCAATCCTATTTACGTTGCCCTTGTCGCCGTCATTCTGGGCCAAGCGGTCTTGTTCGGCGACCAGCGCCTTCTTGGGTACGGTGCGTTGGTGTGGCTCGCCTTCCACGCGTTTGTCGTGGGGTACGAGGAGCCGGCGCTCGTTCGTATGTTCGGAACGGAGTACGAGGATTTCCGGGCCAATGTCCCGCGCTGGATTCCGCGGCTCACGGCCTGGCGAGCCGCACTCCGGAATCATTCGTGACGCGGGCGCCACCGCGGGAAGGGCGTGGTACCGCGCCCTGTCGTAAAATGGCGCGCCCGGAACGATTCGAACGTCCGACCCTCAGATTCGTAGTCTGATGCTCTATCCAGCTGAGCTACGGGCGCATTTTCGCGGGTGGGCTTGAGCCCGCATGGTCCCGGGAGGCCCGGAACGTCGCGAAAGAGCGCTCTAGCTACAGGCTCCGGGTCCGGTTGGCAAGGTCTGGAAACGCCAATTTCGGCCGCAGTTTTGGCCGCCCCGGAATACCGGAACGGCCTCAGGCCCTCGCCCGCTCGCTGCGGACCGACAGCAGTTCCACCGGACGATCCGGGATCGAAATCCGGAAGGTGGCGCCGATCGTGCCCTCGACCAGGTGGATGTGGCCGCCGTGGGCCCGGATCAGCTCGGCGGCAATGGCAAGGCCGAGTCCGCTGCCGCCGGGGCGGCCGGAGGTCTGGAATGCCTCGAACAGATGCTCGCGCGCCTTGGTCGGGACGCCCGGACCGGTGTCGGAGACCTCGATGATCGCAACCGTCCCCTCGCGGCGGCCGGTGATGCGGATCTGCTGCGCGCCGCCGTCACCTGCGGGCCGGGTTTCCAGCGCCTGCGCCGCGTTGCGCACCAGATTGAGCAGCACGCGGAACAGCTGGTCCGGGTCGGCGTCGATGGTCAGGCCGCGCTCGATCGCGCTGATCCAGGTGATCGAGACATCGGTGGCAAGCCCGGCCGACTCCCGCACCTCGGCAACCGCGGGCTCCACCATGATGACGCGGCGATCAGGCGCCGCCTCCTGCGCGCGGCCATAAGACAGTGTCGACTGGCAGAAGGCGATGGCGCGCTCCAGCGAGCGCAACAATTTCGGCGCAAAGCGTTGCACCCGCGGGTCGGGCACGCTGGCGAGCTGGTCCGACAGCAATTGCGAGGACGCCAGCAGATTGCGCAGATCATGGTTGATCTTGGAGACGGCGAGCCCGAGCGCGGCAAGCCGGCTCTTCTGATGCAGCATCGAGACGAGGTCGCGCTGCATGTCGGACAGCTCGCGCTCGGCAACGCCGATCTCGTCGCCGCGCTGGCTCGGCACGATGATTCGCGCCGAACTCTCCGGATTCTCATGGAAGCCGACCAGGCTCGCGGTCAGCCGCCGCATCGGGCGCACGAACAGATAATGCAGCGCCAGATAGACCAGACCGGCGGTCAGGCCGGCGATCAACAATGCAACGACCAAAACGTTGCGCGAGAAGCGGTACATCGCCTGCCGCAGCGGCTTCTCGTCGATCACGACCTCGATGAATTGCGCCTGGCCCGGCGCGGGTCCGACCACGCGGATGGTCTGGTCACCGTGCTCCAGCATGATCTCGAAGGCATCGACGATCGCCGACCATACCGTCATGGTCCGCATGTCGACGTCATGGTCGATCGCCGCCGGCAAATCGGCGCTGGCGAGCAGCCGGCGCTGCTGTCCCAATTTGATGGCGACGGCACGGGCGCCGATGCTGGTCAGGATCTGTCGCGCCAGCGAATCCGGCACCAGGCCGGACGGGGCGGCATCGAGCACCAGCGCCGCGGTATTGGCGGCGGCCAGGCGGTCATTGAGCCGGTTCATCCGGAAGTTGGCGATGGCCGGGACGTAGATCAGGAGCCCGGCGATCATCACCAGGGGAATCGTCAGCAGCAAAAGCTTGCCCGACAGCCCGAGCCGGGGGGACGGCTTGGGCCGCTGCTTCTGCGCGGTCGCCTGATCGTCAGTTAGAGCCACAAGATAAGGCCTTGTTTGGCTTAGGGGTCAGAAGATGCGGCCCCGCCCCCAAGCCGGTCAAATTACGGATCGCTAATGTGGACGGTTCCCCGAACGCCCCAAAGCGTCTCCATACCGTCAAATACCTCGCGAAATCAGATATATTCGCCCCAATTACGACGTTTCGAAGAACCCTTTTTGCGACGGCCTGTGACATTGACGAAAACAGGGCGCTCCCTTATAAGCCGCGCCAACTGTCCGCGATGGCCCGGTTCTTGACCCGGGGGCGGCTCTTTGGGGCCGTCAACGGCTCGTTTGGGCCCGCCAGCATCACCGGACTCCATCTCAATACAACGGCAAATTGCCCGGTCAGCGGAGAATTACCCGTGAAGCGGACTTATCAACCCAGCAAACTGGTGCGCAAGCGCCGTCACGGCTTCCGCGCCCGTCTCGCCACGGCCGGCGGCCGCAAGGTCCTCGCTGCGCGCCGCGCGCGTGGCCGCAAGCGCCTGAGCGCCTGAGCCCGGACGTCTCCTCTCCGGAGATACCCATTATGGATCGGCTGAGGCAGCGGGCGGATTTCCTCGCCGTTGCCAATGGCGCACGGGCGAATACCACAGCTTTTGTGCTGCAGGGCCGCCGCCGCGACGATCAGGGCCCGATCCGCGTCGGCTATACCGTCACCAAGAAGAACGGCACCGCGACCGAGCGCAACCGCATCCGCCGCCGGCTTCGCGAAGTGATGAGACAGGTCGACGCCGTATTCATGCGGCCGCACCATGATTATGTGCTAGTGGGCCGTCGTGACGCGCTGACCCGCGACTTTGCGACCATGCTTGACGACCTGCGGTCGGCGCTGCGCCGCCTCGACCGGCCTGCGCCCAACACGGGTAATAACAAGACGGGTACCAACAAGGCGGGTAACAAGAGCGCGCCCAATCCGAATGGAATGACGAGACCCTAAGAGATGTCCGACAACCGCAACACGATCCTTGCCGTCATTCTGTCCGGCCTCGTCCTGATCGCCTGGCAATATTTCTACAATGTGCCGCAGATGGAGAAGCAGCGCGAGGCGCAGCGCCAGGCGGAGTTGCAGAAGCCGGCGCCGCAGGCGACTCCGGGTGCTGCTCCCGGCACCGCTCCGGGTACCTCGGCGACTCCCTCTCCGGCTCCCGGCGCGCCTGCTGCTGACGCTCCGGTCGCGAGCCGCGAGACGGTGCTTGCCTCCGGCCCGCGCATCAAGATCGAGACCCCGCGCGTCACCGGCAGCATCGCGCTGAAGGGCGCCCGGATCGACGACCTGGCGCTGGTTCAGTTCCGCGAGACGGTCGATCCCAAATCGCCGGCCGTCGTGCTGCTTTCCCCGTCGGGCACGGCCGAGCCTTATTACGCCGAGTTCCTGTGGCTGACCGCCAACGGCTCATCGGTGAAGACGCCGAACGCCGAAACCGTCTGGCAGCAGGAGGGATCGAACAGCCTGTCGCCGAGCACCCCGGTGATTCTGAAATACGAGAACGGCCAGGGCCTGACCTTCCGCCGCACCATCTCGATCGACGATCGCTACCTCTTCAGCATCAGGGACGAGGTCATCAATCAAGGCAGCGCGCCGGTGACGCTGTATCCGTTCGGTCTGATCTCGCGCGGCGGCAAGCCGCCGGTCTCCGGCTACGCGATTCTGCATGAAGGCCCGATCGGCTATCTCGGCGAACACGGCCTGCAGGAATTCAGCTACAAGAACATCGACGAGGCCAAGACCTCAACCGGCGGAAATTCGCGCGGCATCGTGTTCACGAAGGTCACCGACGGCTGGCTCGGCATCACCGACAAATACTGGGCCACGGCACTACTGCCGGAGACCACCGCAACGCTCGAAAGCGCCCGCTTCACGACCGGCGACAAGCGCTACCAGACCGACTACATGCTCGGCGCACAGACCATTCCGATCGGCGGCACCGGCGTTGCCAACGGGCGGCTGTTCGCCGGCGCGAAGGAGGCCGCCACGGTCGGCCTCAACTTCCCGCTGGTCGGCTTCGGCGGCTACAACAAGCAGCTCGGCCTCAACCATTTCGATCTCCTGATCGACTGGGGCCATTTCTACTTCATCACCAAGCCGATGTTCCTGGCGCTCGACTGGTTCTATCGCCTGGTCGGCAATTTCGGCATCGCAATCCTCTTGGTGACCGTGATCGTGAAGCTGTTGTTCTTCCCGCTCGCCAACAAGTCCTACGCCTCGATGGCGAAGATGAAGTCCGTGCAGCCGCAGCTGCAGGCGCTGAAGGAACGTTATCCTGATGACCGCGTGAAGCAGCAGCAGGAGATGATGGAGATCTACAAGAAGGAGAAGATCAACCCGATCGCGGGCTGTCTTCCCGTCGCCTTGCAGATCCCGGTGTTCTTCTCGCTCTACAAGGTGCTGTTCATCACCATCGAAATGCGGCACGCGCCGTTCTTCGGCTGGATCAAGGACCTCTCGGCGCCTGATCCGACCAATCTGTTCACGCTGTTCGGCCTGATTCCGTTCGATCCGATCGCGCTGCTCGGACCGCATTTCGGCGCCTATCTGGTGATGGGTATCTGGCCGATCATCATGGGCATCACGATGTGGGTCCAGATGAAGCTCAATCCGGCGCCGCCGGATCCGACCCAGAAGATGATCTTCGACTGGATGCCGCTGATCTTCACCTTCATGCTGGCCGGCTTCCCGGCGGGTCTCGTGATCTACTGGGCCTGGAACAACCTGCTGTCGGTGCTGCAGCAGAGCTACATCATGCGGCGCAACGGCGTGAAGGTGGAGCTGTTCGACAATCTGAAGTCGACGTTTCAAAAAAAAAGCGTGACGACTGAGACAAAGAAGGCGACGTAGCTTCCAGCAACGGCGCTTCGTCACCACGTCATGCCCGGCCTTGTGCCGGGCATCGACATATTGGAGGACGGCCAGAACCGAGGCTCTGGACGTTGACCTGGATGGCCGGGTCGTCCTACGCCAAGGACCCGCCTTGGGCCTTTGTCTGGCCGCGACGAGATGGAATCCTTCGCATGAGCACCGAAGCCGATGCGGCGCTAATTGAGCAAGGCCGGAAACTGTTCGCCGGCGACTGGCGCTTCATCTGGGCCTCGCCCTCGATCGAGACGCTGCCGCCGATGGCCGGCCTCGAGGTCGCCTTTGCCGGCCGCTCCAATGTCGGCAAGTCGACCCTGATCAACGCGCTGACCGGCCGCAGCAACCTGGCTCGCACCTCGCACACGCCCGGGCGCACCCAGGAGCTGATCTTCTTCGAGGGGCCGGAGAAGGCGGGCTTCCGCCTGGTCGACATGCCCGGCTACGGCTACGCCTCGGCACCCAAGACCAAGGTGGCGTCGTGGACGGCGCTGATCCACAAATTCCTGCTCGGGCGCGCGACACTGGCGCGGGTCTACGTGCTGATCGACGCGCGCCACGGCATCAAGGACGTCGATCTCGACGTGCTGAAGACGCTGGACAAGTCCGCGGTGAGCTATCAGGTCGTGCTGACCAAGGCCGATCAGGTGAAGGCCGGCGAACTCAAGACCGTCATCGCCGACACGTCAGCAACGCTCGCAAAACATCCCGCCGCCTTCCCCGAAGTGCTGGTGACCTCGTCGCGCACCGGCGACGGCATGCCGGAGCTGCGTGCCGCCATGGTGCGCCTGATCGAGGAACGGCGCCGATGAGCGGCGCATCCCGCTTCCTGATCGGCCTTGCCGCCATCATGGGCGCTTGCGGCGTGGTGCTGGCGGCGGCTGCAGCCCATCTGCCTGACGCCACGCGGCTGGCGGCGGCATCCTCGATGCTGCTGTTCCATGCACCCGCCGTCGTCGCGACCATCGCGGTCGCGGATCGCGCGATCATCCATGCGAAGCTCGCAGTCGTGGCGGCGGCCGGCTTCGTCATCGCGGCGTCATTGTTCGCGGGCGACCTCGTGCTGCGCCAATATGCCGGCCATGGATTGTTTCCGATGGCTGCGCCGACCGGCGGAACGCTCTTGATCCTGAGCTGGCTGGTACTGGCGGTCGCGGCGGTGTGGCCGAAGCGGTGATGACCGCCATACTTCCTTCTCCCCTTGTGGGAGAAGGTGGCGCGGATGCAATCCGCGCCGGATGAGGGGTCTCTATCCGCGGAGACAGACCCTCACCCGGCTTCGATGCCGTCGCATCGAAGCCACCCTCTCCCACAAAGGGAGAGGGTCAAGACCGCTTTGCGCCCTGCCCGCCAATCAGATAGAACCGCGCCACCCCTCCGCTGACGACGAGACCAGCCCCATGACCGACCAGCACATCAGCCCGCTCGATCAGGCCCGCATCCTGTCCGAGGCGCTGCCGCACATGCAGGAATATGACGAGGAAACCATCGTCATCAAATATGGCGGCCATGCCATGGGCGCCGAGGACACCGCGAAGGCGTTCGCGCGCGACATCGTGCTGCTCGAGCAGACCGCGATCAATCCGGTGGTCGTGCATGGCGGTGGGCCGCAGATCGCGACCATGCTGAAGCGCCTCGGCATCCAGTCGGAATTCGCCGCGGGCCTGCGCATCACCGACGCCGCGACCATCGAGATCGTCGAGATGGTACTGGCGGGCTCGGTCAACAAGCAGATCGTCGGCTACATCAACGAGGCGGGCGGCAAGGCCGTAGGCCTCTCCGGCAAGGACGGCAACATGGTGAAGGCGTCGAAGACGACGCGCACCATGGTCGATCCGGATTCCAACATCGAGAAGGCCATCGATCTCGGCTTCGTCGGCGATCCCGAAAAGGTCGACCTCACGCTGCTCAATCAGCTGATCGGCTATGAGCTGATCCCGGTGCTGGCGCCGCTGGCGACCTCGCAGGACGGCCAGACCCTGAACATCAACGCCGACACCTTCGCCGGCGCAATCGCGGGCGCGCTGAAGGCCAAGCGCCTGCTGCTGCTGACCGACGTGCCGGGCGTGCTCGACAAGTCCAAGAAGCTGATTCCGGACCTGTCGATCAAGGAAGCCCGCAAGCTGATCGCCGACGGCACGATTTCCGGCGGCATGATCCCGAAGGTCGAGACCTGCATTTACGCGCTCGAACAGGGCGTGCAGGGCGTCGTGATCATCGACGGCAAGACGCAGCACGCGGTGCTGCTCGAGCTCTTCACCAACCAGGGCACCGGCACGCTGATCCACAAGTAATGGCAGACGCGGGACACACGGCGAGGATTCCTCGCCGGTCGCTGCCGGCGCGGCTCGCGATGGCGCTGCCCGCCGCGCTGGTGTCGTTCCTGTTCTCGTCGGCGCCGGCGCATGCCGATCTCAAGCTCTGCAACCGCATGAGCTATGTGATCGAGGCCGCGATCGGCATCGACGACAAGGCCGCGACCGCGACACGCGGCTGGTTCCGCATCGATCCCGCGACCTGCCGGGTCGTGGTGCAGGGCGCGCTCACCGCCGACCGCGTGCTGCTCAATGCGCGGGCGCTCGGCGTCTACGGCGCCTCGCCGATCCCGCAGAACGGCACCGACACGCTCTGCGTGGCGCAGGACAATTTCGTGATCGCCGCCGCGCGACAATGCCGTTCCGGCCAGATGCCCGCGCAATTCACCCAGATCACGCCGACCAAGACCGACGACGGCCATCTGGTCGCCTATCTCGCCGAAGACAGCGAATATGACGACGAGCAGGCGCGCCTCGCCGGCATCCAGCGCCTCTTGGTGATCGCGGGCTACGATGCCGCGCCGATCGACGGCGTCGACGGGCCGAAGACCCAGAGTGCGCTGGCGGCATTCCTCAGGAGTCGCGGGCTCGCCAGCGACATCGTGCAGTCGCCGAATTTCTTCGCCACCATGATCGATGCCGTGCAGAAGCCGTCGCCATCGGGGCTGACCTGGTGCAACGACACGCCGCACAAGGTGATGGCCGCGGTTGCAACCGACGACGGCAAGGTGGTGACCAGCCGCGGCTGGTATCGCATCGACCCCGGCAAGTGCCTGCATCCGGACGTGTCAGGCACGCCGAAGCAGATCTATTCGTTTGCTGAAGCGGTCGACAACGACAACCGGGCCATCCGCATCAAGGACAAGCCGCTGAACTGGGGCGGCGGGGTCCAGCTCTGCACCCGCGAAAGCAAGTTCGAGATCAACGAACAGGGCGACTGCAGCACCCGCGGCCTCGCCGCACTCGGCTTCACCACCGTCGACATGACCAGCGGCGGCAAGACGCTGCGCTTTGCGATGCCGTGATGAAGATAATGAGGCCGCAAACATCGATGTCGTCCTGGCGAAGGCCAGGACCCATTACCACAAGACTGCGTTTGGCGAAGAACGACGAGCACCGTGCCACATTGATAGATTCCGCGGTATGGGTCCTGGCTTTCGCCAGGACGACGGCGGAGGGCGGAACGACGTTCACGCTGACAAGTGGAGAGCCACAATGAATACTCCCCGCAGCTTCAGCCATGTCGAGACCTGGGTGTTCGACCTCGACAACACGCTGTACCCGCATCACGTCAACCTGTGGCAGCAGGTCGATGCGCGGATCGGCGAGTTCGTCAGCAACTGGCTGAAGATCTCTGCCGAGGAAGCACGGCGGCTGCAGAAGGACTACTACCTGCGCTACGGCACCACGATGCGCGGTATGATGACCGAGCACAGCGTGCAGGCCGACGACTATCTCGCCTATGTGCACAAGATCGACCACTCGCCGCTGCAGCCGAATCCGGCGATGGGAGCCGCGATCGCAAAACTGCCGGGGCGCAAGCTGATCCTGACCAACGGCTCGGTCGACCATGTCGATGCGGTGCTGGGCCGGCTCGGCATCGGCAACCATTTCGACGGCGTGTTCGACATCATCGCCGCCGATCTCGAGCCGAAGCCGGCACCGCAGACCTACCAGAAGTTCCTCAGGCTCCACGACGTCGATCCGGCGAAGGCTGCGATGTTCGAGGACCTCGCGCGCAACCTCGTGGTGCCGCATGAGCTCGGCATGACCACCGTGCTGGTCGTGCCCGACGGCAGCCAGGAGGTGGTGCGCGAGACCTGGGAGCTCGAAGGCCGCGACGCCGACCATGTCGACCATGTCACTGATGATCTCACCGGCTTCCTGCAGCGGCTGAACGGAAAGCCCTGACCTCTCCCCACGTCGTCCCGGCGAAAGCCGGACCCATAACCACCAATCTCTGTGTGGCTACGCGCCGTGGCACCAGCGTGCCGCAACACGGGCATTTGTGGTTATGGGTCCCGGCTCGCGCTTCGCTTGGCCGGGACGACGGAAGAGAGACCACTCGGCGACGGAGGAGTTTGCCTTGACTCCGCGGCCCCAAATTCCGAAAAAGCCCCGCAAAATCCCGTCATAATCCCCGATACGCCAAGGATTGTCCCGATGTCGCTGTCCGCCCTCGAAACCACCGTCAACACCGCGTTCGACGCCCGCGAAGGCATTTCGACCTCGACCAAGGGCGAGGTCCGCGAGGCGGTCGACCACGCGCTGGAGCTGCTCGACAAGGGCGAGGCCCGTGTCGCCGAGCGCGAAACGAGCGGCAAGTGGAAGGTCAATCAGTGGCTGAAGAAGGCCGTGCTGCTGTCGTTCCGCCTCAACGACATGGGTCAGATCGCGGGTGGCCCGGGCAAGGCATCGTGGTGGGACAAGGTGCCGTCGAAGTTCGAGGGCTGGGGCGAGAACCGTTTCCGCGACGCCGGCTTCCGCGCCGTGCCGGGCGCGATCGTGCGCCGCTCGGCCTTCATCGCCCGCAACGTCGTGCTGATGCCCTCCTTCGTCAATCTCGGCGCCTATGTCGATGAAGCCACCATGATCGACAGCTGGTCGACGGTCGGCTCCTGCGCCCAGATCGGCAAGCGCGTGCACATCTCCGGCGGCGTCGGCATCGGCGGCGTGCTCGAGCCGCTGCAGGCCGAGCCCGTGATCGTCGAGGACGACTGCTTCATCGGCGCGCGCTCGGAGGTCGCCGAGGGCGTGATCGTGCGCAAGGGCGCGGTGCTGTCGATGGGCGTGTTCCTCGGCGCCTCGACCAAGATCGTCGACCGCGAGACCGGCGAAATCTTCGTCGGCGAGGTCCCGGAATATGCCGTCGTGGTGCCCGGCACCCTGCCGGCCAAGCCGCTGAAGAACGGCCAGCCGGGACCTGCCACCGCCTGCGCCGTGATCGTCAAGCGGGTCGACGAGCGCACCCGCGCCAAGACCAGCATCAACGAGCTGCTGCGGGATTGATCGCTTTTTCGCCGCGAGATCAGTCCATCACCGTCACCCTGAGGAGCCTGCGAAGCAGGCGTCTCGAAGGGTCGACGGCCACCAGCGGGGCCGTGCATCCTTCGAGGCTCGCCCAGCGGCGCAATTGCGCCGCAAGGCTCGCACCTCAGGACGACGGGTCTGGACTGATCGAACCAATTTCGATCCGACGCCGACATATCTCCGGGCCGCGAAGAATTGCCGCAGCCCGGAGCTTATTTTCATGGACTGGGCCAATTACCTGTTCGGCTTCAAGGGCCGCGTCAACCGGGCCAAATTCTGGCTCGCAGGGCTGATCATCGTCTGCTGGATGATGTTCCTGGCTTTACTGGCGGTCTCGGCCGGCCTCGGCGGCAAGAACGGGTTCAGCTTCAATGTCGACGACATCTTCCGGGCCTTCGACCCCGACAGCTACAAATCGCTGAGCTGGGCCGGATTGCCGGCATTGCTGGTCAAGGCCTGCGGAACGTTCTTGTTCGTTTGGGTCTATGTCGCGGTCTCGATCAAGCGCCTGCACGACCGCGACAAGAGCGGCTGGTGGATGGTCCCGTTCTTCGCGATCCCGGGTCTCATGAGCCAGTTCTCGGACCGGCTCTCCGATGAATCCTATTGGGTGACGGCCGCGGGCCTGATCGTCTTCGTGCTTTACGTCTGGGGCTTCGTCGAGCTCGCCTTTCTGCGCGGCACCAGCTACCCCAATCGCTACGGCCCCAATCCGCTTGGGAAAACCCATGTGCGGCAAGGCCGCGACAGCGGGTCGCGCTCCGCGCGCGGCTGGGATCAGCAGAGCGAGATCGATATCGTGCCGCACAAAGCTGGTCCACCCGCCGTGTGACGTGTTAAGCGAGGCGCATGAGTGATGCCGTCTCGATTACCCGCGATCTCGTTCGCTGCCCCTCCGTCACCCCGGCCGACGCCGGCGCGCTTGGCGTGCTCGAAAACCTGCTGAAAGCCGCAGGCTTCGAAGTCCACCGCGTGACGTTCTCCGAGCCCGGCACCGCCGATATCGACAACCTCTATGCGCGCATCGGCACCTCGGCGCCGCATATCACCTTCGCTGGCCACACCGACGTGGTGCCGCCCGGCGATGAAGCGGCGTGGACGCTCGGCGCGTTCTCCGGCGAGGTGAAGGACGGTTATCTCTATGGCCGCGGCGCCGTCGACATGAAGGGCGGCATCGCCTGCAGCGTCGCCGCGGTGCTGCAATATCTGCAGGACCGTGGCGGCAAGCCACAAGAGAATGGCAACGGCTCGATCTCCTTCCTGATCACCGGCGACGAGGAAGACGTCTCGATCAACGGCACCGTCAAGCTGTTGAAATGGTGCGCTGAGCGTGGCGAGACATTCGATCATTGCGTGCTCGGCGAGCCCTCGAATGTCGAAGTGCTGGGCGACATGATCAAGATCGGCCGGCGCGGCTCGCAGTCCGGCACGCTGGTGGTCGACGGCGTGCAGGGCCATGTCGCCTATCCGCACCGCGCCTCCAACCCGGTGCCTGATATCTCGCGGCTGATCGTGGCGCTGAGTGACGAGCCGCTCGATCACGGCAGCGCGCAGTTCCAGGCCAGCAACCTCGAATTCACCACCGTCGATGTCGGCAACACCGCGAGCAACGTGATCCCCGGCCAGGCACGGGCGAAATTCAACATCCGCTACAACGACAACCACACCCAGGAGAGCCTGCGGCAGATGGTCGATGAGCGGCTGGCGAAAGCCTGCGGCAACCGGATCCGCGCCCATATCGATTGGCAACCGTCGAACTCGAACGTGTTCGTCACCCAGCCCGGCCCGTTCACCGACCTCGCGGTCGCCGCGATCGAGGAGATCACCGGCCGCAGGCCGGAGCTATCGACCTCCGGCGGCACCTCGGACGCGCGCTTCATCTCGAGCTATTGCCCGGTGATCGAGTTCGGCCTGGTCGGTCAGACCATGCACCAGGTCGACGAGCGCACGCCGGTGGCCGATCTGGAGAAGCTGACGCGGATCTATCGGGGCGTGTTGGAGCGGTATTTCGGGTAGGCCAGCCGCCCGGCTGGACAAAAACATCGAAAACAACCCCATGCACAGTAGGGATTGGGGCCGCTAGTATCCACTCGCACTAGATCTAGTATCCACTCGCACCAGATACAGCCTGTAGGATGGGTAGAGCGCAGCGAAACGCATTACCTCGAATCGCGGCGCACATGATGGGTTTCGCCTCGCTCTACCCATCCTACAAGATCATTCACACCGCCTAGTAATCCACCCGCATCAGGTAGAGCCCGTCCGGCGGCGCCACGGGGCCGCAGGCGGCGCGGTTGCGGGCGGCGAGCGCACCGGCAAGATCGTCGGCGCTCCAGCGACCCTCGCCGACCCAGACCAGCGAGCCCACCATCGAACGCACCTGGCTGTGCAGGAACGAGCGCGCCGACGTCACGATGTTGACGGCGGCGCCGTCACGGGTGACATCGAGCTGATCGAGCGTCTTCTCCGGCGATTTGGCCTGGCACTCGGTGTCGCGGAAGGTGGTGAAGTCGTGCTTGCCGAGCAGGCGCTGCGCGGCGGCGTGCATCGCGTCAGCATCGAGCGCGCGCGGCACGCGCCAGACGCGGCCGATGTCGAGCGCGAGGTTCGCGCGCGTGTTGGTGATGCGATAGAGATAGTGCCGCCTGGTCGCGGAGAACCGCGCCTCGAAATCGTCGGGCACGATGTCAGCCGCGAGCACGCCGATCGGATTGGGCCGCAGATGCGCATTCAGCCCGTCGCGAAAGCGGCCGGGCGGAAAATGCTTGGCGATGTCGCAATGCGCGACCTGGCCGCGCGCATGCACTCCGGCATCGGTACGCCCTGCGCCATGGACGCGCACGTCCTCGCCGCAGATCGCCTTGACCGCCGCCTCCAGCGCGCCCTGCACGGTCGGCGCGGTGTCCTGGATCTGCCAGCCGGAGAACGGCGTGCCGTCATACTCGATGGTGAGCTTGTAGCGGGGCATCAGCCGAGCCGCGCAGGCGGCTTCAGCGGCGTGCCGCGCAAGAAGTCCGCCGCCTTCATCGGCGCCTTGCCGGCGCGCTGCAGTTCGAGGATCCGGATCGCGCCGTCGCCGCAGGCGATCGCGAAATTGTCGTCGAGCACATCGCCCGGTGCGCCCGAGCCTTTCGCCTGCTCGCAGCGCAGGATCTTCAGCCGCACCGGCTCGCCTTCGCCGGTGAGCTCGCACCAGGCGCCGGGAAACGGCGAGAGCCCGTGAATGTGCCGCAGCACCGCATGCGCCGGCTGCTTCCAGTCGATCCGCGCCTCGGCCTTCTCGATCTTGGCCGCATAGGTGACGCCGTCCGCGCTCTGCTTCGTCAGCTGCAAGCCGCCGCGCCCGAGCGCCGCCATCGCGCGCACCATCAGGTCGGCACCGAGCGGCGCCAGCGCGTCGTGCAGATCGGATGCCGTCATGCTGTCCGATATCGGCAACCGCTCGGCCATCGCGACGTCCCCGGTGTCGAGGCCGACATCCATCTTCATCACCATCACGCCGCTCGCGGCATCGCCAGCCATGATGGCACGGTTGATCGGCGCGGCGCCGCGCCAGCGCGGCAGCAGCGAGGCATGCAGGTTGAAGCAGCCGAGCCTGGGCGCGTCGAGAATGGCCTGCGGCAGGATCATGCCATAGGCGACGACGACGGCGGCGTCTGCGTCATGCGCGCGAAACTCCTCGAGTGCTTCCGGCGTTTTGAGGGTCTTCGGCGTCAGCACGGGAATGCCGAGGCGGCGCGCCTCCTGCTCGACCGGCGTCGGCTGCAGCTGCAGGCCGCGTCGCCCGCCCGGCTTCGGCCCGCGGGTGTAGACCGCCACGACCTCATGGCCATGGGCCACGAGCTCCAGCAGCGTCGGCACCGCGAAATCGGGCGTGCCCATGAAGATCAGGCGGAGAGGCATTAGACAGGCTCGGTAGCAGTTGGAGTGCTTAAGCGCGAAGCGCGTCTTCGCACAAGAAGCCCCGGGCATCCACGTTTTCGGCGACAGCGAAGCAAGACGTGGATGGCCGGGTCAAGCCCGGCCATGACGCGTCCGGGAAAGCGACCGCGCCTACTCCGCCGCGCGCTTGGCGGCCTTCTCGAATTTCTTGAACACGCGGTCGCGCTTCAGTTTCGACAGATAATCCACGAACAGCACGCCGTTGAGATGATCGATTTCGTGCTGGATGCAGGTGGCGTAGAGCCCTTCCGCATCCTCCTCATGCACCGTGCCGTCGAGATCGGTGAATCGCACGCGCACCCGCGCCGGCCGCTCGACCTCCTCGTAATATTCGGGTATCGACAGGCAGCCCTCTTCGTACACCGACAGTTCTTCCGAACGCGCAATGATCTCCGGATTGATGAAGACGCGCGGCTTCGCCGTGGTCTCGCCGTTCTCGTCGCGCTTGGCGAGATCCATGGTGATCAGCCGCAGCGGCTGCGCGACCTGAATCGCCGCGAGCCCAATGCCGGGCGCGTCATACATGGTCTCGAGCATGTCGTCGGCCAGCTTGCGGATCTCCGGCGTCACCTTCTCGATCGGTTTCGACACCAGCCGCAACTGCTTGTCCGGCAGGATGATAATTTCTCTTAATGCCATGGCGGCGATTTAAGCTGCTGACTTCATGGGGTCAATGCGCTCAGGAACCCGTTAGGACAACGTTAACCACGTTTCTTCACTCCGCATTAACCCGGAAAATCAGGGATGCATTTGCCATAACCGTTCCCTCTTCGTTCGCGCCGGGCCGCGAATCGGCTACAACTGCCGGCATGAACGAGATTCTCCTCACGATTGGCGACCTTCCCGTCCGTGTCTCCGACGCCTTGATCGGCCTTGGGGCGCTGGCGCTGATCCTGCTGTTCGCCATTGCGGTGGTGATCGCACGCGCCAGCCGGCGCGGCGCGGAACTCGCAATGGCCCAGGCCATCCGCGCCGAAGAGCTGGAGGAGCGCCTCGCCGACATGCTGCGGGCCCAGAGCGAATCCTCCGGGCGGGTCGATGCCAAGGTTGATACTATGGCGCAGGCGCTGGCCGGCCGCCAGGCCGAGATGGCCCGGGCCGTCAACGAGCGGCTCGATTCGGTGACCCACCGGGTCGGCCAGTCGATGGAGCAATCGACCCGCAACACGATGGATTCGCTGCGCGTGCTGCATGAGCGGCTCGGCATCATCGACCACGCGCACAAGAACCTCAACGAGCTCACCACCCAGGTGACGACGCTGCGCGACGTGCTCGCCAACAAGCAATCGCGCGGCGCCTTCGGCCAGGCGCGGATGGAGGCGATCGTCCAGGACGGCATGCCGAAGGGCTCGTTCGAGTTCCAGTACACGCTGACGTCGGGCAAGCGGCCGGACTGCGTGGTGTTTCTGCCCGACCAGCGCCCGCTCTGCATCGACGCGAAATTCCCGCTCGAGGCCATGACCGCGCTGCACGATGCGCGCAGCGACGAGGAGCGCAAATTCGCCAGCCAGCGGCTGCGCGCCGACGTGCTGAAGCATGTCAGCGACATCGCGGAGAAGTACCTGATCCCTGGCGAGACCCAGGACACCGCGCTGATGTTCGTGCCGTCGGAATCGGTCTATGCCGAGATCCATGACGGCTTCGACGACGTGATCCAGAAGGCCTATCGCGCGCGCGTCGTGCTGGTATCGCCCTCGCTCTTGATGCTGGCGATCCAGGTGATGCAGCAGATCCTGAAGGACGCCCGCATCCGCGACGCCGCCGACCAGATCCGCAACGAGGTGATGCATCTCGGCGACGACCTCGGCCGCCTGCGCGATCGCGTGCTCAAGCTGCAGACCCATTTCGGCCAGGTGAACGAGGACGTCAGGCAGATCCTGATCTCCGCCGACAAGATCGAGAAACGCGCCGGCCGGATCGAGGAACTCGACTTCAGCAAGTCCGAGACCCCGATCGAGGTCCCCCGCTTCGTCAAGCCCGCCCCCGACCTGTTCCCCGCCCCGCGCAAGCTGCAGGCAGGGGAGTAGCCACCTCGCCCCGCTTGCGGGGAGAGGTCGAAATTCGCGCATCGCGCGAATTTCGGGTGAGGGGGAGCTTCCGCACATTGCACCCGTCATAATTCGCTGAGAAAGCCCCTCACCCCAACCCTCTCCCCGCGAAAGAGCGGGGAGAGGGAGCCAAGGCAGCTGCGGTCGAATCTGCTAACAGAGGGACATGACCGCGCCCGAAGTGACCGCGACCCAATCGGAAAAGAATCCCCCCGCCGCCACCTCCTGGCGCGACAGTTTTGCGGTGTATCTGCAGCCGCGGGTGCTGATCGTGCTGCTGCTGGGCTTCTCCTCGGGGCTGCCGCTGGCACTGTCGGGCTCGACGCTGCAGGTCTGGATGAAGGAGGCCGGGGTCGATCTCGGCACCATCGGGCTGCTGGCGCTGATCGGCACGCCCTACACGCTGAAATTCCTCTGGGCGCCGCTGGTCGACGCGCTGCATGTTCCGCTGTTCACGCAGATGTTCGGCCGCCGCCGCGGCTGGCTGCTGTTCTCGCAGCTGCTGCTGATCGCGGCGATCCTGGTGCTGGCGTTGGCCGATCCGGCGCGATCGCCGTGGTTCGCGGCCTTCGCCGCGCTGCTGGTCGCAACCGCATCGTCGACGCAGGACATCGTGGTCGATGCCTTCCGCGTCGAAAGCCTGCCTGAAAGCGAGCAGGCCGCCGGCATGGCGTCCTATGTCGCGGCCTACCGCGTCGGCATGCTGGTCTCGACCGCAGGCGCGCTGTTCATCGTCAGCGGCTTCGAGTCCGCTGGCCTCGTGCGCCTGTCGGCCTGGATGTGGGGCTATGTGGTGATGGCCGCGCTGGTCGTGATCGGCATCGTCACCGCGCTTGCGGCGACCGAGCCGACGCAATCGAAGGGCGCGGAGGCGGCGACGCATGCGCAGAACCCGGCCGAACGCGTGCTACATGCCGCGCTCGGCGCGTTCTCCGAGTTCCTCAGCCGCAAGGACGCCTTCGCGGCGCTCGCCTTTGTGGTGCTGTTCAAGTTCACCGACGCGTTTTCAGGCACCATGACCGCGCCGTTCGTGATCGACATCGGCTTTTCCAAGGTCGATTACGCGGCGATCGTGAAAGGCGTCGGCCTTGCCGCGACCCTGATCGGCGGCTTTGCCGGCGGCTTCGTGGCGCGGCGCTATTCGCTCGCGACTAGCCTCTGGATCGGCGGCGTGCTGCAGGCGGTCGCCAATCTCTCATTCTCCTGGCTCGCCCATGTCGGCGTCGATCAATGGGCGCTCGCGCTTGCGATCACCGCGGAGAATTTCACCAGCGCGATCGGCACCGTGATCTTCGTCGCCTATTTGTCGGCGCTGTGCCGCAATCCGCTGCACACCGCGACCCAGTACGCGCTGCTCACGGCGCTCGCCGCGGTCGGCCGCACCTATCTGTCGTCAGGCGCCGGTTATGTCGCCAAGGCCGTCGGCTGGCAGATGTTCTTCGTGATCTGCGTGCTGGTCGCGATCCCGAGCCTGATCCTGCTCGCCTGGCTGCAGCGGCGCGGGCATTTCGACGAGCTGGGGCCGGTCAGGGTCTAGCTCCCCTGTCATCACCCGGCTTGACCGGGAGATCCAGTATTCCAGAGGCGTTCGTGATTCGGTGGAGAAGCCGCGGCGTACTGGATCGCCCGGTCTAGCCGGGCGATGGCACCGAAGTTGGGGTGACTACTTCGCCACCACGCTCCACTTGGTGACGATGGCTTCGCTCATCTCGCCGGCATCCTTGGCGCAGGCGACTTCGTCGACCTTCACCGAGATTTCCTTGCCGGAGAGGCTTTTGAGCTGCGCGGCCTGGGCGTCGTCGGTCGGAATCAGCTGGAAGGTTTCCGGCCCGGTCTCGAGATTGCACAGACCGTTCGGCGGCGGCAGCCGGCGCGGCTCGCTGGTGATCTGGTAGGTCGCGACGCGCTTGCCGCGGTTCTTGGCGTCACGCACCTTCATGACGCCGAGCTCTCCCGACAGCACGTCGCCGGCGTGGATCATCTTGCCGGGCTTCTGCGGGGCGTCGGCCTGCTGCGCGAGCGCGCAAGGCGCGGCGAACGTTGCCGTCAGAAGCGCAAAGCCCAAACGTACGCCGAACAAGCGTACGCCGAATCGGTGTGCCGTCATTGTCAGTGGTTCCGTATCTTGATTCGTCAGAGCGTGAATGACCGTCCCCGAATCGGCATCCACCCTACCATTTTGTTTCGGTGCGATCTTTTCGGATTGTGACCGATCGCTTGGCGCCTGACGCGCGCTCGGCGCCAGCATCGCGCGCTAGAACAGCGTCCGCTGCCGCATGGCTGCAGATAGCGTACCTTCATCGAGGTAATCAAGCTCTCCGCCGACCGGCACGCCATGCGCCAGCCGCGTCACCCGCACATTGGCCTCCGACAACAGGTCGGTGATGTAATGCGCGGTGGTCTGGCCATCGACGGTCGCATTGAGCGCCAAAATGATCTCGCTGACCTCGGGCGCATGCGCACGCGCCACCAGCTGATCGATGGTGAGATCCTGTGGACCGACGCCGTCGAGCGGCGACAGCGTCGCGCCGAGCACGTGATAGCGGCCATTGGTCGCATTGGCGCGTTCCAGCGCCCAGAGGTCGGCGACGTCCGCGACCACGACGATGATCGAGGGATCGCGGCGCGGATCCGTGCACACGGTGCAGGGGTTTTGTGTATCGATGTTTCCGCAGGTCTTGCAGACCTGGATCTTGTCGATCGCGACCTGCAGCGTCGCGGTCAGCGGCGTCATCAGGGCTTCGCGCTTCTTGATCAGATGCAGCGCCGCGCGCCGCGCCGAACGGGGCCCGAGCCCGGGCAGCCGCGCTAGCAACTGGATCAGGCGTTCAATCTCGGGGCCGGCAACGCTTGCAGCCATTTAAGTCGGACCAAATCCCGGCGGCAGGCCGAGCCCGCCGGTGAGCGCCATCATCTTCTCCTGCATCGCGGTCTCGGCCTTGCGGCGTGCATCGCCATGCGCGGTGACCAGGAGATCCTCGAGCACCTCGCGTTCCTCCGGCTTCATCAGCGACGGATCGATCTTGATGCCCTTCACTTCCATCTTGGCGGTCATGCGCACCGTGACCAGGCCGCCGCCGGAGATGCCTTCGACCTCGACATTGCCGAGCTGTTCCTGCATCTCCTGCATCTTGGATTGCAGCTGCGCTGCCTGCTTCATCATGCCGAGAAAATCAGCCATGCGTGCGTCCCTATAGCCAAATATCAATCGTCGTCGCTGTCGGAAGTTTCAATCGGGTCTTCGCCTGACGCATCCGAAACCGGAACCTCGGCGGCAAGGCGGCGAACCTCGACCACCTTGGTGCCGGGGAAGCGCGCCAGCACCTCCTGCACGCGCGGATCGGCCTCGGCGGCGCGCTGGTGCTCGCTGCGCGCCAGTTCGTTCTGCGAGCGCACCGTGGGCTGGCCGGCCTCGTTGGAGATGATCACGGTCCAGCGCCGCCCGGTCCATAGTTCGAGCTTGCGCGACAGATCGGTGACCAGCGCGCGCTGCGCCTTCGGCTCGAGGGCGATCTCGAGTTGGCCGTCCTCGATGCGCACCAGCCGCACATCGGCTTCCAGCGCACTCTTCATCATGATGTCGCGCTTCTCGCCGGCGAGCGCGATCAGTTGCGGAAAGCTTGATATCCGCAGCGCCGGCGCGGCATCGGCGACCGGCGCTGCCATCTGCGGACGCGCGGCGAGATCGCCGCGCGGCGCGGCCTGCGGCGTGCGCACCGGCGCCGACGGCATGGCCGACATCGCCGAGCTCGGTGCGCCGCGTGACGGTGACGACGCGGCGGAACCCGACGCCGCGGGCGCCGCGCCGCCGCCATTCTGCTCGATCATCCGGATCACCTCGTCCGGCGTCGGCAGATCGGCGACATAGGCGATCCGCACCAGCACCATCTCGGCCGCGGCGGCCGGGCGCGTCGCGGTCTGCACCTCGGCGATGCCCTTGAGCAGCATCTGCCACATCCGCGACAGCACCCGCATCGACAGCTTGGCGGCGAACTCGCGCGCCCGCACCCGCTCGGTCTCGCCGAACGCAACATTGTCGGCCGTCCCCGGCACGAACTTCACGCGGGTGACGAAATTGACGAACTCGGCAAGGTCAGACAGCACCACGACCGGATCGGCGCCGACGTCATATTGCGCGCGGAATTCGGCGAAGGCGGCGGCGATATCGCCGCGCGCCAGCTGTTCGAACAGATCGATCACGCGGGTGCGGTCGGCGAGGCCGAGCATCTGCCTGACCGCGTCGGCCTTCACGTCGCCCGCGGCATGCGCGATCGCCTGGTCGAACAGCGACAGCGAATCGCGCACCGATCCCTCGGCCGCCCGCGCGATGATGCCGAGCGCCTCGGGCTCGACCTCGACACCTTCCTTGGCCGCGATGTTGCCGAGATGCTTCATCAGCACGTCGGCTTCGACGCGGCGCAGGTCGAAGCGCTGGCAGCGCGACAGCACCGTAATCGGAACCTTGCGGATTTCGGTGGTGGCGAACACGAACTTGGCGTGCTCCGGCGGCTCCTCCAGCGTCTTCAGGAAGGCGTTGAAGGCCGCCGTCGACAGCATGTGGACTTCGTCGATGATGTAGACCTTGTAGCGTGCGCTGGCCGGCGCGTAGCGCACGCTGTCATTGATCTGGCGGACATCGTCGACGCCGGTGTGGGAGGCGGCGTCCATCTCCAGCACGTCCATGTGCCGGCTTTCCATGATCGCCTGGCAGTGGATGCCAAGGTCCGGCATGTGGATGGTCGGCCCCTGCACCGAGCCGTCCGGCTTGGCGTAGTTCAAGGCGCGGGCGAGGATGCGCGCGGTGGTGGTCTTGCCGACCCCGCGGACGCCGGTGAGGATCCAGGCCTGCGGAATTCGCCCGGTCTCGAACGCGTTCGAGACGGTGCGCACCATGGCCTCCTGGCCGATCAGGTCCTCGAAGCTGGTGGGGCGGTATTTGCGGGCAAGAACGCGGTAGGGTTTTGCGGCGTCCGGCGCGCCACCGAGATCGAAACCGCCGTCAAGGGTGCCTTTGCCTGCGCCGTCGGACGGATGGGAGGGGTCGCCAGCGTCATTCATGCATCGATCCGCAACTTGGGAATTGTCTCTTCAGCCGGCGTGCGGATAGGAGCCAAAATCGAGCGCCGGGCGCGGAGACCGCCATTCCAGCGCGATTCGCTCGGAAAAACAGGTAGGAGACTGACGAGCGACCCGATCCGGACCTCGTTAGGGCTGCTTCCTTCCGGACCTGACCCGGTTGGCGAGTGGCTCGTCCACCGCCAATCTCCCGGTCCCTATTTGGGGCCAAAACCGCCGGAAAGCAAGCGGCCTGACCCGGCTTTGTAAGGCTGGCTTTGCGGGGCTTGTCTGGGAACACGGAAAGGCATTATTTGCCCCCCATGCCCGCCTCCAATTGGTCGCTGCATTCGCAGCTCAAGAAAGACACCATCGACATCGGCGACCTGCCGCTGTGCAAGGTGCTCGTCATCAAGGATGCGCATTATCCGTGGCTGCTGCTGGTGCCGCGGCGCGACGGCGCGGTCGAGATCATCGACCTCGACGAGGTCGCGCAAGCGCAGCTGATGACGGAAATCACCCGCGTCTCGCGGGCCCTGAAAGAGGTCACCAAGTGCGACAAGCTGAATGTCGCCGCGCTCGGCAACCTCGTCCCGCAGCTGCACGTCCACATCATCGCGCGCCGCACCAGCGACGCTGCATGGCCGCGTCCCGTTTGGGGCGTGATGCCGCCGCTGGCGCATGACGCCGAGGAAGTGCAGAATTTCATCAGCGCGCTTCGCCGCAAGATCTGGTTGGGTTGAACATTCAATGTCTGCATTCGATTCATTTCCGCTCGGCCAGCCGGCCTTCGTCACCCACGTGCTGGACCGCGCCGCGCATCTGCGCACCAACGACGAGAAGCTGTTCGCGCTGGAAGGCCACCGCGAGGCTAGAGCCTATGTGATCTATCGCGACTCGCTGGTCGTGAAGCAGGAGGACGGCAGCGCCCGCGCGCTGCTGTCGCTGGAGGAAGCCCGCAGCTACGGCGCCAATCCCGGCACGATCTTCCTGGGGCTGCGCAACGCCGCGCCGATCTTCGGCATGGGGATCGCGCCGCAGGCGGCCGAGAAGCTGGTCGGACGCGCCGACGTCGCGATCACCGAATTGCGCGGCATGGCGATGCAGGGCGTGGTGCCGCCCGAGCAGCTCTCGGCCATCGCGATGGCGAAATCGATGGTGACCTGGCATCAGCGCCACGGCTTCTGTCCGAACTGCGGCACCCGCACCGCGATGAAGGACGGCGGCTGGAAGCGCGAATGCCCGAGCTGCAAGGCCGAGCACTTTCCGCGCACCGACCCGGTGGTGATCATGCTGGTCACGTATGGCGACAAGGTGCTGCTGGGACGGCAGAAGCAGTTCATGCCCGGCATGTATTCCTGCCTCGCCGGGTTCGTGGAGGCCGCCGAGACCATCGAGGACGCCGTGCGGCGCGAGATTTTCGAGGAGTCCGGCATCCGCTGCACCGACGTCAATTACTACATGACGCAGCCCTGGCCCTATCCGTCATCGCTGATGATCGGCTGCACCGCGCGCGCGACCAACGAGGACATCGTGGTCGACCGCACCGAGCTGGAAGATGCGCGCTGGTTCGACCATGCCGAGGCGTCGCTGATGCTGAAGCGCCAGCATCCCGAAGGGCTCGCCGGCCCGCATCCGTTCGCGATTGCCCATCATCTGCTCGGCCGCTGGGTGCATCACCAGAACCCGTTGGACAAATAGCGGGAACCGGACATCGTTCTGCCGATTAAAGCTGGACACAGTTCTGGCAGTAACGGAACCATTGCGACGGATCCCCGCATGAATTTTCAGAACGGCGCCCCGAAAGTCCCGCCCCGCATCCTCTGCATCGGCCTGCCGGTGCGCGACCTGACCTTTCGCGTCAGCGTTCCGGCGCGCGGCTCCAAGGAGAACGCGACGCATTTCGACGAGATCTGCGGCGGCAATGCGCTGAACGCCGCCATCGGCATCGTCCGCTTGGGCGGGCGCGCTTCGATCTGCGGACCGATGGGCGATTCGCAGGAGACCTCGAGCCGCTACATCTTCGACAAGCTCGCCCAGGAAGGCATCGAGACCAATCATCTGATCCACATGCCGAACCTCGTCACCCCGATCTCGGCGATCATGATCGACGACAGCGGCGAGCGCACCATCGTCACCTTCCGCGATCCGGAGCTCTGGAAGGTCAAGCTGCCGCCGACCGAACTCTTGCTGGAGGATTGCGCGGCGATCCTGACCGAGAGCCGCTGCGCGCCGTTCTGCACCGAGCTTTGCGCCGAGGCGGTCAAGCGCGGTATCCCCGTGGTGGTCGACGTCGACCGCGCGATGTCGATGCGGGAGGGGCTGCTCACCGCCTCCTCCCACCTGGTGTTCTCCAGCGAGCCGCTGCAGGAGACCGCCGACGTCACCGACGACGGCCAGGCGCTGCACAAGCTCGCCAAGCTCACCCCCTCCTTCCTGGCCGGCACCCGCGGGCCGATGGGCACGATCTGGCTCAACGAGAACGGCGAGCTCGAGGAAACCCCGGCCTTCCCGGTCCATACCGTCGACACGCTCGGGGCCGGCGACGTGTTCCACGGGGCCTTCGCCCTCGCCATCACCGAGAAACAGCCGCTACGGGACGCGCTCCGCTTCGCCTCGGCCGCTGCAGCGCTGAAATGCACCCGCTTCGGGGGTGCTTATGCCGCACCGCAACGTACTGAAGTTGAAGAGTTTTTGGGTCAGCACGCCGACGCCAAGCCAGCCTGAGCCGCCACGAATCGCTTGATTTGGAAGATTCTTCTCTATATGAGGGATATTGAACCTCCATATGGAACTTTCTTCTATGACCGATGTCGCCATTCAGCTTCATGACAACAGCCGCCGCCTCGATGCGATCGATCGCAAGATTCTAACCGTGCTGCAGGAGGATGCGTCGCTCTCCGTCGCCGAGATCGGCGACCGGGTCGGCCTGTCGTCGACGCCGTGCTGGAAGCGCATCCAGCGGCTGGAGGCCGACGGCGTGATCCTGCGCCGCGTGGCGCTGGTCGACCAGAACAAGATCGGCCTCGGGATTTCGGTGTTCGTCTCGGTCGAGAGCGCCGACCATTCGGAAGCCTGGCTGCGCAAATTCGCCGACGCCGTCAGCGCCATGCCCGAGGTGATGGAGTTCTACCGGATGGCCGGCGACGTCGACTACATGCTGCGCGTCGTGGTCGCGGACATGCAGGCCTACGACGTCTTCTACAAGAAGCTGATCAGTGCCGTGCCGCTGAAGAACGTCACCTCGCGCTTCGCGATGGAGAAGATCAAGTCGGTGACGGCGCTGCCGGTGCCCGCGGCGTAAGCGCCGCCGCACAACCCCACACGAGACGTCGATACGCTCCCAGGTAGTTCGCCTGTTCGGCATTTACCTGAAGTTAGCGCCGGCAGCGGTATCCTGCTGCGATGGAGCCGGGGGAGATCATCCCAGCGAGACGACGGCCTGCTTGGCTGGGCGCGGCCGCATTGCTGATGGCGAGCTGGATCGCGGTCGCAACGCTGTCGCTAAAGGTGCGTGCGGGCAGCGACGTGGTGGCCGTGGCCTTTCCGCCATGGTGGCGCGCCGAGCGCGCGCTGCTGGCCGCCGCAGCCGCCAATGCGTCGATCGTTCGGATGACCGCGATCCCGGCCCTGCTGGTGGTGCGGCCTGACCGCAATGGAGGGCTGGGCCGGCTGTACGAGGCCGGCGCCTTGCTGACCATGGATCCGCAGGCGATCGCCGGCTGCTTCGGGGCGGATGACGATCTGGGGGTTGGGGATGACCTTCGAAGGCGATGAAATGGCCGCGCTGCGCGAGACGACGAGCAAGATCCTGCTCGTGGTGCTGTGGCTGCACGTTCCGATCGCGATCATCGTCGGCATCACGCTGCACACCGACTGGCTGATGCCGGCTGGCTTCATGGTCGCGATGGCGCTGGCCGCGACATTGTCGTGGCGCGTATCGGGGAATGGCGTTTCAACCCGCCTGATCGTTGCCGTGGCCCTGATGGCCGGCGTGTCGATGCTGGTCTACCAGTTCGCCGGCCACCGCTGGCAGGTCGACATGCACATGTATTTCTTCGCCGCGCTGGCGTGCCTCGTCGCCTATTGTGACTATCGGCCGATCGTCGCCGGCACTTTGGCGGTTGCCCTGCACCACCTGACGCTGAATTTCATCCTGCCGGCCGCGATCTATCCCGGCGGCGCCGATTTCGGTCGCGTCGTTCTCCACGCCGTGATCCTGCTGATCGAGGCCGGCGTGCTGATCTGGCTCGCGCACACGCTTGCCGAACTGTTCAGGACGTCGGCGCTGAAGGCGGCGGAGGCCGAGGCCGCCGGTGCCGCCGAGGCGCGCGCCAACGCCGAGCGCATCGAGGCCGAACGCGCCAAGCACGATCGCGATGCCGCGCGGCGCGAGCTCGCCGCCGGCTTCGAGCGCAAGATCGGCGAGGTCGTCGAGGCCGTCGCGGTGGCGGCCGGCGCGATGCAGGACCTGTCGGCAACGATGAACGGCAGCAACGCGGAAACCATCCGCCAGGCCACCGCCGCCGCCTCCGCATCGACGCTGGCCTCGAGCAATGTGGAAACCGTCGCGTCCGCGACCGAGGAGCTGACGGCCTCGATCAGCAACATCGCCGAGCAGGTGACGCGCTCGGCGCGGATCGCCGCCAAGGCCGCCGACGAGGCACGCCGCACCAACAGCGTCGTCGAAGGCCTTGCCGCCGGCACGCAGAAGATCGGCGAGGTGGTGACGTTGATCCAGAGCATCGCCAGCCAGACCAATCTGCTCGCCCTGAACGCCACCATCGAAGCGGCGCGCGCCGGCGAGCATGGCCGCGGTTTCGCCGTGGTCGCAAGCGAGGTCAAGGCACTGGCCAACCAGACCGCCAAGGCGACCGAGGAGATCTCGGCCCAGATCCAGGATATCCAGAGCGCGACCGGCGCGGCCGTCAGCGCGATCGGGACCATCGGGTCCACGATCGCGGAGATCGACCACGTCTCCGGCGAGATCGCGGCCGCCGTCGATCAGCAGGGCGCGGCGACCCGCGAGATCTCCAGCAATCTGCAGCAGGCCGCCGATCGCACGCGGGATGTCAACAAGGGCATCCTGAACGTCAACCGCGCCTCCGAACAGGCCGGCAGCGCGACCGCACAACTGCTCGATGCGGCCAACGGCCTGTCGTCGCAATCGGAGTGGCTGAAGACCGAGCTGGACCGCTTCCTGGCCTCGCTGCGGGCGGCGTGAAGCTGCGGACACCGACCGTCGCACGCTGGCTTGACCCGCGTGCCCATCGATTTTCAAGAAAGCTTTTCCGAGATGGATTGCCGGGTCAAGCCCGGCAATGACGACCCAGGAGCACCCAGCTCAAATCTTCTGATTATACTCGCCGACCTCGGGATGCGTGCGCAGCACGGCATCCATCGCCTCGAACATGTCGTGCATGCGCCGCTCGCTGACCGGGCTTTCCACCACGACCACGAGCTCCGGCTTGTTCGAGGACGCGCGCACCAGGCCCCAGCTGCCGTCGTCGACCGTGACGCGCACGCCATTGACGGTGACGAGGTCGCGGATGTTCTGGCCCGCGACCTTCCCGCCCTGCTGCTGCAACGCCTCGAAGTGCTTCACGACAGCGTCGACGACGCCGTACTTCGCCTCGTCGGCGCAATGCGGCGACATCGTCGGCGACGACCAGGTCTTCGGCAGCGCGTCCTTCAGGTCGGCCATCGACTTGCCGGGGGCGCGGTCGAGCATTTCGCAGATCGCGATCGCCGACACCAGGCCGTCGTCATAACCGCGGCCGAACGGCTTGTTGAAGAAGAAGTGGCCCGACTTCTCGAAGCCGGCGAGCGCGCCCAGCTCATTGGTGCGCCGCTTCATGTAGGAATGGCCGGTCTTCCAGTAGACCGTCTTCGCGCCCTGCTTCCGCAAGACGGGATCGGTCACGAACAGCCCGGTCGACTTCACGTCGACGACGAACTGCGCGTTGGCGTTGATCGCCGACATGTCGCGCGCCAGCATGACGCCGACCTTGTCGGCAAAGATCTCCTCGCCGGTGTTGTCGACCACGCCGCAGCGGTCGCCGTCGCCGTCGAAGCCGAGGCCGACATCGGCCTTGTGCGCCAGCACCGCATCGCGGATCGCGTGCAGCATCTCCATGTCTTCGGGGTTCGGATTGTATTTCGGGAAGGTGTGATCGAGCTCGGTGTCGAGCGGGATCACATCGCAACCGATCGCCTCCAGCACCTGCGGCGCGAACGCGCCCGCGGTGCCGTTGCCGCAGGCCGCGACGACCTTCAGCCTGCGCTTCAGCTTCGGCCGGCTGGTGAGGTCGGCGATGTAGCGCGCCGGATAATTCTCGTGGAATTGATAGGAGCCGCCGGCCGTGTTGTTGAATTCGGCGTTGAGCACGATTGCCTTCAGCCGCGACATCTCGTCAGGACCGAAGGTGAGCGGACGGTTGGCGCCCATCTTGACGCCGGTCCAGCCATTGTCGTTGTGCGAGGCGGTGACCATGGCGACGCAGGGCACGTCGAGATCGAACTGCGCGAAATAGGCCATCGGCGTCACCGCGAGCCCGATGTCATGCACCTTGCAGCCCGCCGCCATCAGCCCCGAGATCAGCGCGTATTTGATCGAGGCGGAATAGCCGCGGAAATCGTGACCGGTGACGATCTCCTGGCGGATGCCGAGCTCCGCGATCAGCGCGCCGAGCCCCATGCCCAGCGCCTGCACGCCCATCAGGTTGATTTCCTTGTTGAACAGCCAGCGCGCGTCGTACTCGCGAAACCCGGTCGGCTTCACCATCGGCTCGGATTCGAAGGCATAGGTGTTCGGAACCAGCGCGGATTTCGGCTTGGGAAACATGGTTCGGCCTTATGGTCGTATGCAGAAAAACATCGTCGCAGCCTTTAGCGAATGCGCGGGCCGGGCGAAAGCAGAGACTGGGGCTGGTGGCTAATAATTGCGCCAGATTTGGCGTCGGCCAATACTTGCACGCCGGCGCAATACGCCGCGCTGTTGCGCCCTACGCGCTGCTTGACCGCTAATCGCTCCGACCCAGCAGCGCGCCGAAATCGGCCACCGCAGCGAGCCGAACTGGCTGACGGCCAAGGCCGCCCCCGCCGACAGGCGGGCGTCCGGCGAAGACGATTTGCAAGCCGAACCGGAAGCGACACTTCCGCGCCATTGCGCAAGCCATCCTTCGAGCACTTGGCTTCAAACATCTAAAGCCAACCCAGCCCTCTCCGCGAGGTGCGGTCACGCGCGGGCTCCCCCGAAGGTGTCCGCAATATCTGTAGGTGATTGATGATGCCTGATTACTCTCTGGTGCCGGTGGACCATCAGCCGGATTTCGATGACTACTCGCTCGTTCCCGTTGACCACGACCCGTTCGCCGCGGATGGCGTAACTCAACAGGCGCAGATTCAGCAGCCGCCGACATCGACTCAACTAACGCAGCCACAGCCGCAAACCCAGCCGCAACAGCCTGCGACAGCAGCCGGTCAGCCCGGCGTCAACGGGCCGGCGACTGGCAACAGCCCCAGCGGATCGGGTGGCGTCGCTGGCATCAAGCGCTTTGGCGGCGCCGAAGGTGGCGACTTTCCGAGCCGCAATGCGGGGATCGGTTTCGAGAGCGCGGAGCGCGCATGGGACGCTGCCCGTAAGGAAATGATAGACCTTGGTGCCCAATATTACCCGGAAGAGACCAAGAGCAGGGGTTTTATCACGGAACTGGGCGTGGAAATTCATAAGCGCGGCGGACTATATTACTACGATCAGATAGCGCGCGGATTCCAAGACGGAGCGCTGGGCGGTGGTGTGGGGTTTGGCGACAGCGGTGCGGTGGCACGTCGGCACATGCACTGGGATGATCAGCACGAGATTGATGGAGATCTAGACAATGCGAAGGCTTATTCGCAGAAAACTCCGGATTATCGAGCGTGGGTTGGATCTTGGGATGGGAGCTATCTGTATTGGCTTCACGGCAAGCCAATCGGGGTCGAGAATGCCTGATTGGAATCGATACAAATATTGAGTCATGCCGATGAAAATGTTCGTGCTCGCCGGAGCCTTATGCCTTCTGCTCGCCAATTCAACGGTATGCAAGGCAAACTCGGGCCCCTGGTGTAAGCTGGATGTCGTGACTTTGGCTTTCAAAAATCAACAAAGCGGGATCTTGCGAAGATCGAACTTCGCACCCTCAAGGCAGTTTGCGACCGAAACCCGGAAAAGAAAGGGTTTGGGGTAGGCTTGGAACGGTCGATGCGCATTGAACACAATGGGCAATGGATTGATGTGCCGAAAGATGTCGACGACCCGCCCGGCTATATCAGAGAGTGCAGTAGGGATTTACAGTGAGGACGCCGGGAGATCGGCGCGACGCTCTGCGAAAGCGCCTAAGGTCTGACGTTGCCCGCGAACGTCTGGCGCAAATGCCGCGCCGTCGCGAGGATCGACTCGATTGCCCTCTCATTCCCAAAATGTGAACAAGCAGCGCCCTGAATTCCCTCGCAGTGCGAAAGTGCGGCCTATTGCTCCAGCAACAATTTACCGTTGGCATATTCGAAGCGCTTCAGCTTCGACAGGAAGGACAGGCCGAGCAGGTTTTCCGACAGCGCCTCGTCGGGCAGCACCAGGGCATCGACGTCGCGCACGGTGAGGCCGCCGATCTCGATCATGGCGATGCGGGCGCGCGCGGCCTTGATGGTGCCGTTGGCAGTGGTGACGCGCGAGGTGTAATCGCCCGGCACCGGACGCAGGCCGAAGCGTGCCGCGGACGTTTCGTTCAGGGCTACCACCGAGGCGCCAGTGTCGACCATGAAGTTGATGCGCTGGCCGTCGATCCGGCCGTCGGTCGCGAAATGACCGCGAGGATCGGGCGCAATACTGAGCGTGCGGGCGCTGGCCTGCGCCACCGTGACGGCTGGGGCCATGATCTGCTTTGTGGTGGTCGCGGCGGCGGGCGACATCTTGCTGGCCATCTGAGCCATGAAGGTGCCCAGCCCGATCAGGATGGCCGCGAAAATCATCAGGTTACGCATGACACCATACTCGGAAAACCGAACACGCAATTTCACCACGCCGCCCGCCCCGCCGCGAGCGAGGGCGGCGGCACGAGCCTGCCATTTTGGCGAAAAGGATGAGCGAAGGGTTAATGCGAGCCCCAAGGGGCGGCCGAATGACGTCGGTCGCCCGCGAGGGCCGCAATTTCCGGCCCTCAGGCCGTCTCTCAGGCCGTCCTGGCGACCGGGCTCGGCATCGCAACGCGCAGCGCGTAATAGACCGCGCCCGCGATCCCGACACCGAAGAACCAGCCATAGACCGCCCACCACGCCGGCAGGATCGAGGTGAAGTTCGGCAGCACCGACGAGAACAGCGCGCCGATGCCGGCGGCGATCAGCGCGCTGACGTTCCAGCCGTTCTGAAAGCGATATTCGCCGTTCTCCTGATACAGCGCCGGCACGTTCACGCGGCCTTTGGCGATCAGGTAATAGTCGACCATCATGACGCCGAAGATCGGTCCCATCGTCGCGCCGATCAGCCCGACGAACGAGGCGGCGCTGCCCTCCCAGGGCGCGAACGGATACAGCGCCAGCGCGATCAGCGCCGCGATGTAGCCGCCCTTCTTGAAGTCGATATGCCGCGGAAACACGTTCGAGAAATCGAACGCCGGCGAGACGAAATTGGCGACGACGTTGATGCCGAGCGTCGCCACCGCGAAGGTGACCGCCGCGAGCAGCGCCAGGAACCAGCTGTCGAACTTCGCCGAAATCTGGTCGGGATGCAGCAGCACCTCGTGATAGACGTTGAACGCCGCGATCGTGGTGACGCCGGCGACCAGCGAGAACAGGACCAGGTTGACCGGCAGGCCCCAGATGTTGCCCTTGCGCAGCGCGGCTGCATCGGGCGCATAGCGCGAGAAGTCGCAGAAGTTGAGATAGAGCGCGGCGAAATAGGTGATCCAGGTCGCGGCGACGGCGCACAGCGCCGGGAACGAGCCGGGCACGCCGGGTACGCCAGCCTCCTTGGTCTTCTCCAGCAGCACGTCCTGCGGGATCGGCGCGGTGAGCGAGATCCCGCCGGCCGCGATGCACAGATAGATCGCAAGGATCAGCATCATCAACCACACCGCAGGTCCCGCCCAGTCCTGGAAGCGCCGCACCGTTTCCATGCCGCGCTGGATGATCAGGAGCTGCAGCGCCCAGATCACGACGAAGCAGATCACCTCGAGCGTGGAATGGCCGAGCATATGGCTGGACTGGTGGAACGCCTTGAAGCTGTCGATGCGCGTCAGCAGCGCAACGATCGCGCCCGAGGCCGCCGCAGTCTGCGCGCCGTACCAGAAGCAGGCGACGATCGCGCGCACCAGCGCCGGAATGTTGGCGCCCCAGACCCCGAACGAGGCCCGCGCCAGCACCGGATAGGGCACGCCGGTTCTCACGCCGGCATTGCCGATCAGGCTCATCAGCACGAAGATCACCAGCGACCCGACGCCGATCGCGAGGATGAAATTGACGAAGCTGCCGCAGAGCAGGAACAGGCTGGCGGCGAGATAATAGCCCCACAGGCTGTGCACATCCGAGGTCCAGACGTTGAAGATGCTGAAGGCACCCCAGTTGCGTTCCTTGGCCGGCGCCAGGTCTTCGTTGTACAGCGACGGCGATGCGTTCTTGATCTCCACGGTGACCTCCCCAAACTGCGAGCCCGTGATCCCATCCCAGCGTGCAAATCTAACCACCGTTTGCGGACGCTCGCCAGCGTTACGTCCCGGATGGTGCGGGTCTATGCCCGTCATTGCGAGCGAAGCGAAGCAATCCATCGTGCGGCATGCGCGGAACGATGGATTGCTTCGTCGCTATCGCTCCTCGCAATGACGGCGATGCATGAGATTCGCGACCCGTCACGTGCCGCGCGGTTTCACGCGCCTGGTCGGCATCGCGCTGGCGGGATCTTCCGGCCAGGGATGGCGCGGATAGCGGCCGCGCAGGTCGGAACGCACCGCAGCGTAACTGCCGCGCCAGAAGCCGGGCAGATCGCGCGTCACCTGCACCGGCCGCTGTGCCGGCGACAGCAGTTCCAGCACCAGCGGCACCGCGCCCTTGGCGATCGAGGGATGGGTGTTGAGCCCGAACAGCTCCTGCAGCCGCACCGCGATGGTCGGGCCCTGCTCGGCCTCGTAATCGATCGCGAGCTGCGTTCCGGTCGGCGCCTCGAAATGCGTCGGCGCCTCGCGATCGAGCCGCGCGCGCAATTCCCACGGCAGCAACGCCATCAGCGCGTCCGACAGGTCGCCGGCGGACAGGTCCTTCAGCGCGGTCTTGTCGTAGAGCGCCGGCACCAGCCAGTCGTCGGCACGCGCGGCGAGCGCGGTGTCGGACAGATCGGGCCAGCTCTCGTCCTCGGCCTTGCGCAGGAACACGACACGGTCGCGCCATTGCTTGGAGTGCTTCGACCACGGCAACCGGTCGAGCCCGGCCGCGATGAGCCCGTCGGCGAAGACGCGCGCGGTCTCGGCCGAGGGCGACAGCGACATCGGTGCTTCCGACAGCGTGATCGCGTGCAGCGAACGCCGGCGCCGCGCGCGCAGCGCCATCGCGCCGCGGTCGAACGTCACCTCTTCCACGTTCTCGATCTGGTCGGCGAAACGCTGCTCGATCTCCTCCTGGGTGATCGGCGCCGCCAGCAGGATGCGGCCGCTCGCGGCCGTGCCGGTCAGTTCGGCGACCGCGATATAAGGCAGCCGCGCCAGCGCCGCGGTCTGCTCGACGGCGGCGCCGCGGCCGTTGGCCAGCACGAAGCTGCCATTGCCGCGGTTCCGGGCGACCCGATCCGGGAATGCGAAGGCCAGCATGACGCCGGTGGAGAGATCCTTCGCTTCGCCGACAGCCGACTTCACCTGCGCGGCCCAGCGCGCCGCCATGCTGCGGGCGCTCGATGCGCGCTGCGAACGGTCGCGGCGGAACTGGTCGAGCCTGACGTCGAGATCGACACTGTCGCCGCCGAGCCCGCGCTCGGTCAGAACCGCGGCGATCTCGGCCGCCTCCTCGCCCATACCGAAGCGGGCGGAATCCACGATCATGCGCGCCAGCCGCGGCGGCAGCGCCAGCGCGCGCAGGCTCTGCCCTTCCTCTGTAATGCGGCCATCACCGTCGAGCGCCCCGAGCTCCGACAGCAGCGATCTGGCTTCCTTCAGCGCCGGTCCCGGCGGTGGATCGAGGAAGGCAAGGCCCGCGGGATCGCTGACGCCCCATTGCGCGAGGTCGAGCACCAGCGAGGACAGATCGGCGGAGAGGATTTCGGGCGCGGTGTAGGCCGGCAGCGACGCGGTCTGCGGCTCGTCCCAGAGCCGGTAGCAGACGCCGGGCTCGATGCGGCCGGCGCGGCCGCGCCGCTGATCCACCGCGGCGCGCGACGCCCGCACGGTCTCGAGCCGCGTCAATGCAATGTCTGGCTCGTAGCGCGGCACCCGCGCAAGGCCAGAGTCCACCACAATGCGGACGCCCTCGATGGTCAGCGAGGTCTCGGCGATCGAGGTCGCCAGCACCACCTTGCGGGTGCCCTTCGGCGCCGGCGCGATGGCGCGATCCTGCACGCTGGCATCGAGCGCGCCGAACAGCGGCACGATCTCGACAGAGGCGTCGTGCACACGCTCAGTGAGGAAGGTCTGGGTGCGGCGGATCTCGGCGGCGCCCGGCAGGAAGGCAAGCACCGAGCCGGCATCGGCACGCAGCGCGGTCGCGATCGTCTCGGCCATCTGCCGCTCCAGCGGCGCGTTGACCTTGCGGCCGACGTAACGGGTCTCGACCGGAAAGGCGCGCCCCTCGCTTTCGACCACCGGCGCGTCGCCGAGCAGTTTTCCGACGCGTGCACCGTCGAGCGTTGCCGACATCACGAGGATCCGCAGATCCTCGCGCAGGCCGGTCTGCGCGTCGCGCGCCAGCGCCAGCCCGAGATCGGCATCGAGCGAGCGCTCATGGAATTCGTCGAACAGCACCGCGGCGATGCCGTTGAGCTCGGGATCGTCGAGGATCCGGCGCGAGAAGATGCCTTCGGTGACGACCTCGATCCGCGTCGCGCGCGACACTTTCGAGCCGAAGCGCACGCGATAGCCGACGGTCTCGCCGGCACGCTCGCCGAGCGTCTTCGCCATCCGCTCCGCGCTGGCGCGCGCGGCGATGCGGCGCGGCTCCAGCACGATGATCTTCTTGCCCCTCGCCCAGGGTGCATCGAGCAACGCCAACGGCACGCGCGTGGTCTTGCCGGCACCCGGCGGCGCCACCAGCACCGCGGCGTTGTGGCCCACGAGCGTGCGATCGAGCTCATCGAGCACGGCGTCGATCGGCAGCGGACTATCGAATTGGCGCGGCAAGGATTCTCATCATCGCAGCGGCGCTCGGGCCGGGCTGCGTCCCATGGTTAACAAACGGTCTCTTCTCTTGGATTCCACGGCCTCTTAGACCATTCGCCGGCTACGGGAAACCCGCGGAAAGGTCCGGTTTGGTGGCACACCATTTGTATCAATAAAGGAGAAAGCAACCGATCGGGCCGATGGTAGGCCCGATCACGCCGGAACGAGACAAAGATGACCACGAACGGCACAGCCGCTGCGACAGATCGTTCCGCCCCAGGCGCGAGCGGACGCGTCGACTGGGTCGACTACGCCAAGGGCATCTGCATCATCATGGTCGTGATGATGCATTCGGTGCTGGGGGTCGAGAAGGCCGCCGACCAGACCGGCTTCATGCACTACGTCGTGATGTTCGCGAAGCCGTTCCGGATGCCGGACTTCTTCCTGATCTCGGGCCTGTTCCTGTCGGTCGTGATCGATCGCGACTGGCGCACCTATCTCGACCGCAAGGTGATGCACTTCGCCTATTTCTACGTGCTCTGGGTGACGATCCAGTTCGGCTTCAAGGCGCCGTCGCTGGCCGCCGAGACCGGTTGGGCCCAGGTTGGACTGCAATACCTCGAATCCTTCATCGAGCCGTTCGGCACGCTGTGGTTCATCTATCTGCTGCCGATCTTCTTCGTCGTCACCAAGCTCGCGCGCAACGTCCACCCGCTCGTGATCTGGCTGATCGCGGCAGCGCTGGAGACCGCGCATGTCGCGACCGGCTGGACCGTGATCGACGAGTTCTGCTCCCGCTTCGTCTACTTCTACACCGGCTATGTCCTCGCCGATTACGTGTTCGCGCTCTCGGACCGCGCGCGGGCACGGCCTGCGCTTGCCCTGCTCGGGCTTGGGCTCTGGGCGCTGATCAATGGCGGCCTGGTTGCGCTCGAGGTGAGCGAATGGCCGGTCGTCTCGCTGGCACTCGGCTTTGCCGGCGCCTGCGCGATCATCGTGACCGGCACGCTGCTGGCGCGCGCGCACTGGCTTGGCTTCCTGCGCTTCTGCGGCGAGCATTCGATCGTGATCTATCTCGCCTTCTTCCTGCCGATGGCGGCGTCACGCACCCTTCTGCTGCGCTTCGGCGTCATCCACGACATCGGCCTGATCTCGCTGATCGTGACCGCGGTCGGCGTCGCCGGCTCGCTCGTGATCTGGCGGCTGGCGCTGGCGGCGCGGGCCAATTTCCTGTTCGAACGGCCCGATGCGTTCTGGATTGCCCCGAAAAAGGCGGCGCCCTCGCTGCAGGCGGCCGAATAAGCCCCGACAGTGCCAGAAGTCATAACAGCCGGATTCGTTCCGACGGCAGGAATCCGGCCGTTCGAATTTTCCTCGCATTGAAATTATTGGCTTTTTGGTCCCGAATGTTTCGTCGTCGGGCCGGCGACGAAACAATTCTCCCGTTCACGAAACCATTTTCCGCTTTTCGCGCAGACATCCGGAAACGGGCCGTAACTAACAATTCTCCCAACGAACCGCCGCCCAACGGCGAACTGGGAGCCTGTCATGCCGAACGTCATCGCCATCAACTCTGCAGCCACGAAGCATATCGACGCTGCTCGCGCGACCTCGGATGAAACGCTGCTCGCGCGTATCGCCAAGAATAACCGCACCTCGATGCACACGCTCTATTCCCGTCATAACGTCCGGGTTTACCGCTTCGTGCTCCGCATGGTGCGCGACACCACGATGGCCGAGGACCTGGTGAGCCAGGTGTTCCTGGACGTCTGGCGCACCGCGGCCCAATTCGAGGGCCGCTCGCAGGTCTCGACCTGGCTGCTCTCGATCGCCCGCTTCAAGGCGCTGACCGCGCTGCGCCAGCGCAAGCATGAGGACATCGACCAGGACGACGTGCTGGAGATCGCCGACGGCGCCGACACGCCGGAAACCTCGCTCGATCGCGCCACCACCAGCGAGATCCTCCGCGCCTGCGTGGCCAAGCTGTCGCCGGCTCACCGCGAGATCATCAATCTGGTCTACTACCATGAGAAGTCGGTCGAGGAGGCCGGGCAGATCATCGGGATCCCGCAGAGCACGGTGAAGACCCGCATGTTCTATGCCCGCAAGCAGCTCGCCGACCTCCTGCGGGGTGCCGGCGTGGATAGCGTCGCCGCATAAAAGACTGCAAATTCAATATCTTAAAGGGAAATCACGCGACCCGGGCAATTGTCCAAGAAGCCGAAAAATTCAGGCGACGAAACAATTGAAACAATCGACGACATCACCCGGAAAAACGCGACCTCTATACCTATATCCAACGACGCAACCCCAACCCCAATTCACTGAACCGGTTTCGATACCTCTTCGTTCTAACCTCCCAAGTAGCCTCCAACGACCCGGCCGGGATGCCCCCAGCCGGGTCGCTCTGTATTTGGCGCGACGTCGTGAAGCCGAGTGCGCCTCGCCTCACACAGACGTGACGCGGCCCGCGACCGGTCCGCCGTAACGGCCAAACCGTCCTTGCGAAGAACATCAGGCGTACCCGGCACGGCCCTCTGGCGCGCCGGGACTCTGATGGACGGATGACGATGCTCAGCCTTGCCCTTGCCCTGCTTGCCGGTGTCGCCACCGTCGCCGCCCCTTGCACCCTGCCGATGCTGCCGATCCTGCTCGGGGTATCGATAGGCCAGACCGGCAAGGCGCGGCCCGCGATGATCGCGCTCGGTTTCGTGATGTCATTCTCTGCGGTGGCATTGCTGCTGAGCGCGATCACGCGCGCCTTCGATTTCGATCCGAACGTGCTGCGGACCGGCGCGGCCGTGCTGCTCGCGGGCTTCGGCCTCCTGATGATCTGGCCGGCGCCGTTCGAATGGCTGTCGATCCGGCTCACCGGCGCTACCAAAGCGTTTTCGAGCGAAGTGGATACCGGTTCGCGTCAAGAAAGCGCGTCTAAACAAGGGGGCAGCCTCGGTCAGGCCGCGCCGTCGCACAGCCTGTTCGGTGGCTTCGTGCTCGGCTCTACGCTCGGCCTGGTGTGGACGCCGTGCGCCGGCCCCGTGCTCGGCTCGATCCTGACCATCGTCGCGACCTCGAAGGACACCGCGTGGGCGAGCCTGCAGCTCGTCACCTACGCGATCGGCGCCGCGATCCCGATGCTTGCGATTGCCTATGGCGGACAGGCCGTCACCACGCGCGCTCGCAGCATGGCGCGGATCGCGCCGCGCCTGCAGCAGGGCTTCGGCGTCGTGATCGTCGCATTCGCCGCGCTGTCCTACCTGCAATACGACACGCTGATCGTGGCGTGGCTGACCCAGTTCTATCCCAACGGCCAGATCGGCCTGTAAGCCCAAAGGAGATATCGATGTCCCTGCGCTTGATTGCCGTATCCGCTCTGGTTACGGGCCTTGGCCTCGGCGGCGCCGTCATTCCCGGCCTCTGCACCGAGTCAGACGCGCCGGCACAGCCGGTGCCGCCGGCGATCGCCATGACAACCGGACAGAGCCAGACCGCGCCCGAAATCGTCGGCATCAGCAACTGGTTCAATTCGCAGCCACTGAAGCTCGCCGACCTGCGCGGCAAGGTCGTGCTGGTGGATTTCTGGACCTATGGCTGCGTCAACTGCGTCAACACGCTGCCGCACGTCACCCAGCTCTATTCGAAGTACCGGGATCGCGGCCTCGTCGTGATCGGGGTCCACACGCCGGAATTCCCGTTCGAGCATTCGGCCTCCAACGTGCAGGCGGCGCTGAAGCGGCACGGCATCCTCTATCCGGTGGCGCAGGACAACAATTCGCAGACCTGGAACGCCTACCGCAACCAGTATTGGCCGGCGCAATACGTGATCGACCAGAACGGCAAGATCGTGTTCCAGCACGCCGGCGAGGGACAGTACGACGAGATCGACCGCACCGTCGCGCGGCTGCTCAACGCCAACAGCTAAAGCCTGATGAAATCAGGTTGAGCTGGAACGGCGTCGAAAGCTCACCTCTCCCCGACGGGGAGAGGTGAACCGGGACCGCACCAAGCCGATCCAGCCAAAACTCAACCCGCTCCAGTCGGACAATCCGCCCTCTTTGTCGTCACAGCTGACGTGGTAAGGTCCACGCCAGGTCGACGACGGATGGTGCGTAATGTTCGAAGGCTGGGATGCGGTCGTACTCGCCCGCGCGCAATTCGCTTTCACGATGTCGTTCCACATCGTGTTTCCCGCATTCTCGATCGGGCTTGCGAGCTATCTCGCGGTGCTGGAAGCGCTGTGGCTTGCCACCAGGCGCGAGGTCTACATCAACCTGTTCAATTACTGGCTGAAGATCTTCGCGGTCGCGTTCGGCATGGGCGTGGTCTCGGGCATCGTGATGTCCTACCAGTTCGGCACCAACTGGTCGTCCTTTGCCGACAAGACCGGGCCGGTGATCGGCCCGATGATGGCCTATGAGGTGCTGACCGCATTCTTCCTGGAAGCCGGCTTCCTCGGCGTGATGCTGTTCGGGCTCGAGCGCGTCGGCCCCAGGCTGCACTTCGTGGCGACGTTGATGGTCGCGATCGGCACGCTGATCTCGGCGTTCTGGATTCTGTCGGCCAATTCCTGGATGCAGACGCCGACCGGCCACGCCGTCAACGCCGACGGCCAGTTCGTCGCCGCCGACTGGCTCAAGGTGATCTTCAATCCGTCGTTCCCCTATCGCCTCGTGCACATGGTGCTGGCGGCGTACCTTACCACCTCGCTCGTGGTCGGCGCGGTCGGCGCCTGGCATCTGCTGCGCGACCAGCATCTGGCGGGAGCGCGCGTGATGTTCTCGATGGCGATGTGGATGGCCACCCTCGTGGCGCCGATCCAGATCCTCGCCGGCGACCAGCACGGCCTCAACACGCTGGAGCACCAGCCCGCCAAGGTGATGGCGATGGAAGGGCATTACCAGAGCCACAAGGACGGCGCGCCGCTGATCCTGTTCGGCTGGCCCGACCAGCGTGAAGCGAAGGTCAAGTATGCGATCGAGGTGCCGAAACTGTCGTCGCTGATCCTGAAGCATTCGCTCGACGCGCCGCTGGCCGGCCTCGACACCGTGCCGCGCGAGAACTGGCCGCCGGTGCCAATCACCTTCTGGTCGTTCCGCATCATGGTCGGCCTCGGCTTCCTGATCATGGGGCTCGGCCTGCTCAGCCTTTTGATGCGCTGGCGGGGGATGATGTACCAGTCGTCGCTGCTGCATCGCTTCGCCGTGCTGATGGGCCCCGCCGGCTTCATCGCGGTGCTCGCGGGCTGGATCACCACGGAGACCGGGCGGCAACCGTTCACGGTCTACGGGCTGCTGCGGACCGCCGATTCGGCGTCGCCGCTGGCGGCGCCCGCGGTGGGCTCGTCGCTGATCGCCTTCATCATCGTCTATTTCGCCGTGTTCACCGCGGGCGTGATCTACATCCTGCGGCTGATGGCGCAGCCGCCGCATCCCGGCGAGCAAGGCCCGACGAAGGATCTTCCGGCCCGCGCGGCCGGCATCACGCCGGCGGCGGGCGCAGCCGTGGAGGGCGCGCGATGATCGATCTCGCCACGATCTGGGCCTTCATCATCGCCTTTGCCGTGTTCGTCTATGTCGTGATGGACGGCTTCGATCTCGGCCTCGGCATCCTGTTTCCGCTGTTTCCGCAAAAGACCGACCGCGACGTCATCATGAACACGGTGGCGCCGGTGTGGGACGGCAACGAGACCTGGCTGGTGCTCGGCGGCGGCGGCATGATGGCGGCGTTTCCGCTGGCCTATGCGGTGCTGATGCCGGCGCTCTACACGCCGATGATCGCGATGCTGCTCGGCCTCGTGTTCCGCGGCGTCGCCTTCGAATTCCGCTGGCGGACCCAGAAGGCGCGCAACAAATGGGATATCGCTTTCGCCGGCGGCTCGCTGCTTGCGACACTGGCGCAGGGGATCGCGCTCGGCGCCATCCTGCAGGGCATCCATGTCGAGGGCCGCCAATACGCCGGCGGCTGGTGGGATTGGCTGACGCCGTTCAGCGTCCTGACCGGCGTCGCGCTGGTGATCGGCTACGCGCTGCTCGGCGCGACCTGGCTGGTGATGAAGACCGAGGGCGAGCTGCGCGACCGCGCCTATCATCTGAGCTGGATGTTGTTGGTCGCGATGCTGGGCGCAATCGGCGCCGTCAGCATCGCGACGCCTTTCCTCAGCGTGCAGTACACCCAGCGCTGGTTCGCCTGGCCCAACATCATCCTCACCGCGCCGGTGCCGATCGCGGTCGCCGCCGTCACCGCACTGCTGCTGCGCGCGCTGAGCAACAAGAACGACCACCAGCCGTTCTTCCTGACGCTCGGGCTGTTCGCGCTGTCCTATGCCGGACTCGGCATCAGCATGTATCCGTACATCGTGCCGCAGAGCATCACGATCTGGCAGGCGGCGGCACCGACCAACAGCCAGGTCTTCATGCTGGTCGGCGTCTCGATCCTGGTGCCGCTGATCCTCGGCTACACCGCCTGGGCCTATTGGGTGTTCCGCGGCAAGGTGCGCCCCGGCCACGGATACCACTGATGCCCGAGGGCTCGAATCAGCGGCCGCTCGGCCAGCGCCTGCTGTGGTTCGCAGCGCTGTGGCTCGGCGGCGTCGGCACCGTGGCGCTGATCTCGTTCGCCTTGCGACTCTGGATCGCGCCGAAATGAGGCGGCCCGCGCAACGTGCCGCGACAATCAATGACAAAAAACAGAAGCATTACAGGGATATACCTGTGGTGCGGCCCTAAGCTTGCCATCAAGCTGCCGCTGAGATTTGATGCTGCCTGATTTGCGGGTGGAGCAACCATTTGGCCGCGTGCCAACGAGGAGAGCTTTCAATGACGAAGTTTCGTCACCTGGTCTGGATGTTGATCGCGACGGGCGCGCTCGTGCTGTCGACGTCGCAGGGTTTCGCCCAAAACCGCCCGGACGCCGACGAGCCCGGCCTTGTTGCTGACGACGGCTACGAGCTCGACCCGGAATGGCAGAAGCAGGTCGTATATTACCGGACCAGTGAGGCGCCGGGCACCATCATCGTCGCGACCGCCGAGCGCCATCTTTATTTGGTGCAGGGTAATGGCCGCGCGCTCCGCTACGGTATCGGCGTCGGCCGCGAAGGCTTTCAATGGCAGGGCCTGGTGAGCATCACCCGCAAGGCCGAGTGGCCGGACTGGGTGCCGCCGCCGGAAATGATCGCGCGCCAGCCCTATCTGCCGCGCTTCATGGCGGGCGGCCCGGGCAATCCGCTCGGCGCACGCGCGATGTATCTCGGCACCACGGTCTACCGCATCCACGGCACCAACCGGCCCGACACCATCGGCACCGCCGTTTCCTCCGGCTGCTTCCGCCTGGTCAACAACGACGTCGCCGATCTCTACAACCGCGTTCCGGTCGGCACCAAGGTGATCATCCGGCAGAAGCCCGAACTCTGATCTCTACCCGCCTTCGATATCCGCCCCGCCTTTCCCCCCGATCCTTCGCGAGAGAGAACCCATGCGTACATTTCGAGGCGGCCTGACGATCGGGCTCGCGATCGCCGCACTGGTTGCGGCCGCCGCCATCACCTATGAGCGTTACGACACCCGCACGCTGAAGCGCACCGTCCGTCGCGGCGACGTGCTGTGCGGCGTCAACAAGGGCCTGCCGGGCTTCTCGATCCCGGACGACAAGGGTAACTGGACCGGCTTCGACGTCGACTTCTGCCGCGCGGTCGCGTCGGCGATCTTCGACGACCCGTCGAAGGCGAAGTTCGTTCCGCTCGACGCCAGCGAGCGTTTCAAGGAGCTGCAGAACCGCAAGGTCGACATCCTCTCGCGCAACTCCACCTGGAGCATGTCGCGCGAGACCAATTACGACCTTTATTTCCCCGCGGTCGCCTATTATGACGGCCAGGGCTTCATGCTGCCACGCTCGCGCAACATCGATTCCGCGCTCGACCTGAACGGCAGCAAGGTCTGCGTGCAGGCCAACACCACGACGCAGCTCAATCTCGCCGACTATTTCCGTGCCAACAACATGAAGTACACGGAGATGAAGTTCGACAAGCTGGACGACGTCGTGAACGCCTACAACTCCGGCCAGTGCGATACGCTAACATCGGACGCCTCGCAGCTCTATGCGCTGCGGCTCAACCTCGCCAAGCCGAGCGACCACACGATCCTCGCCGACATCATCTCCAAGGAGCCGCTGGCGCCGGTGGTGCGCTTGCGCGACGACGACTGGATGATGATCGTGAAGTGGACGCTGTACGCCATGATCAACGCCGAAGAGCTCGGCATCACCTCGAAGAACATCGACGAGGCGCTGAAGTCGAAGAAGCCGGAGGTGATGCGGCTGGTCGGCACCGAGGGCAGCTATGGCGAGGATCTCGGTCTGACCAAGGACTGGGCGGTGCGCATCATCCGCCATGTCGGCAATTACGGCGAGGTCTACGACCGCAACGTCGGCGCCGACTCCAAGCTGAAGATCCCGCGCGGCATGAACCAGCTCTGGAACGCCGGCGGCGTCCAGTACGCGCCGCCGATCCGGTAGACTCTCCATCGTCATTGCGAGGAGGTCGCGACAAAATTGCAAAGCAATTTTGCGCTGAAGCGACGAAGCAATCCATTTCGCCACAAGTGGAGAGATGGATTGCTTCGCTTCGCTCGCAATGACGAGCCTATGCCAAGCCGCCCTCACCGCTGTCATCACCCGCGCGAAAGCGGGTGATCCAGTACGCCGCGGCTTCTCGGCTCAAGCGCCGACGTCTCTGGAATACTGGAACGCCCGGTCCCGTCTACGCCAAGGCTTCGACGAGGCTTTCGCTTTCAGGCGCGCCGAAGCTTGAGCGAAGGCGGCGAGCCGGGCGATGACAGCGTGTTGCGTAGCGACAATGACGCGGCGAAGATCAATACCCCTTGCCGCTCGCCAGCTGGTCGGTGTGGAAGTTGCTGTCGCCGAACAGCTCCTGGCAGACGCGGGCGCGCTTCATGAAGAAGCCGATGTCGAACTGGTCGGTCATGCCCATGCCGCCATGCATCTGCACGCCCTCCTGCACGGCCAGCGTCGCAGTGGTGCCGGCGCGGGCCTTTGCCACCGCGACCGCGGTGGCCGCCTTGTCGATGTCCGTGTCGAGCGCCTGCAGCGCCTTCAACACGGCGGCGCGCGTAATCTCGATATCGATGTAGAGCTGCGCGGCACGGTGCTGCAGCGCCTGGAATTCGCCGATCGCTTTGCCGAACTGCTTGCGCTCCTTCAGATAGGCCACGGTGCGGCCGAACACCTCGTCGGAGAGGCCGACCATTTCGGACGCCACCGCGCCGCGGCCGATATTGAGCACGCCCTCGAGCAGCCCAAAGCCCTGATCGACTTCGCCGAGCACGCTGTCGGCGTTGACCTCGACATTGTCGAACACGATGCGCGCCGCGTTGTGCGAATCGACCATCGCGGTGCGCTCGACCGCGAGCCCCTTCGCCTTTGGATCGACCAGGAACAGCGTCAGCCCGTTCCTGTCGCCGGCGCTGCCCGCGCTGCGCGCGGCGACAATCAGGAGGTCGGCGGTGTGGCCGTCGACTACGAAGGCCTTGTCGCCCGACAGCTTGAAGCCGTTGCCGGAGCGCGTGGCCTGCAACTTGGTCTGCAACGGGCGATGCTTGGCGCCCTCATCGATCGCGAGCGCCGCCAGCAGCGAGCCGTCGGCGATCTTCGGCAGATGCTGCGCCTTCTGCGCCTCGCTGCCGCCGCGCGACAGCGCCGAGGCGGCGAGCACCGAGGTCGCGAGGAACGGCGACGGCATCAAGGTGCGGCCGATCTCCTCCATGACGATGCCGGCCTCGACGCAGCCGAGCCCGCTGCCGCCGAACTGGTCCGGCACCAGCAGGCCGGAGAAGCCCATCTCCGCAAATGTCTTCCAGAGATCGCGCGAGAAGCCGGTGGCATCCTTGGCATCGCGCAAGGACCGCAGATGCGCCACCGGCGCCTTGTCGCTGATGAGGCCGCGCGCACTGTCGCGCAGCATGGATTGTTCTTCGGTGAGGACGAGGGCCATAGGAAATCCGATCTAACGTTCTAAGCAACGGTCTGAGTTCGTCATTCCGGGGCGATGCGACAGCATCGAACCCGGAATCTCGAGGTTCGCGATGCGCAATCGCGCATCAGGGTTCGCCGCTTCGCGACGCCCCGGAACGACGGTGCAGCGATCACGCGCCCGGCAAATCGAGGATGCGCTTGGCGACGATGCCGAGCATCACCTCCGAGGTGCCGCCCTCGATCGAATTGGCCTTGGTGCGCAGCCAGGCGCGCGGGCGGGCGCCGCCTTTGGAGCGGTCGCTCTCCCATTCCAGCGCATCGATGCCGCCGGCCGACATCAGGATCTCATAGCGGCGCTTGTTGAGCTCGGTGCCGTAATATTTCATCGCCGAGGAGAACGCCGGATGCGATTGCCCGGCCTTGGCGAGATCGACCGCGCGCTCGGCGGCGGCAGCGAGCGCGGCCTCGTCGACCTCGAAGCTCGCGATCTGGCTGCGCAGCTGCGCGTCATCGAGCTTGCCCTGCGCGTCCGCACCGACCGAGTCGGCGGCGATCTGGCCGAGCGGACGACCGACGCCGCGCTCGCCCATGCCGGAGATCATCGCGCGCTCGTGCTGCAGCAGATATTTCGCGACATCCCAGCCGCGATTGACTGATCCGACGACATGCGACTTCGGCACGCGAACATTGTCAAAGAAGGTTTCGCAGAACGGCGAATAGCCCGAGATCAGGAGGATCGGCTTGGTCGACACGCCCTTCGAGGTCATGTCGAACAGGATGAAGCTGATGCCGTCATGCTTCTTCGCCGCGGGATCGGTGCGCACCAGGCAGAAGATCCAGTCGGCGTAGTTGGCGTAGGACGTCCAGATCTTCTGGCCGTTGATGATGTAATCGTCGCCGTCGCCGACCGCGCGGGTCTGCAGCGAGGCGAGGTCGGAGCCGGCATTCGGCTCGGAATAGCCCTGGCACCAGCGGATCAGGCCCGCGGTGATCTTCGGCAGATGCTCCTTCTTCTGCTCCTCGGTGCCGTATTTCAGCAGCGCCGGTCCCAGCATGGAGATGCCGAACGAGGTCAGCGGCTGACGCGCGCCGATCGCAGCCATCTCCTGGCGCACGATCTTGGCCTCCTCGCCGTCGAGGCCTCCGCCGCCATATTCCTTCGGCCAATGCGGCACGGTCCAGCCCTTGTCGCGCATCCGCTCGAACCAGACGCGCTGCGCCTCGGACGAGAATTTCGTGTTGCGGCCACCCCAGAAGGTGTCGCCATCCGAGGTCATCGGCTTGCGCATCTCCGGCGGGCAATTCTGCTCCAGCCAGGCGCGGGTCTCCGCGCGGAATTTCTCGAGGTCAGCCATGGTGCGTTTCCAGTCAAATTCGACGAATTGGATTCGACCTTAGACCTACGCAGCCGCCGAATTCAATATGCCTCGCGGCCGCGCCATGCTCTGGCGTCGCTACTCACCTCGCGCGATCGGGTGTATCGCCGAGATGGGGTAACGCTTGAAAAACAAAAGGAAACGGACATGCGGCTGAAGCTGCTTTCGCCTAGCGAAATGAACGCCGCCCAGAAAGAAACCTACGACGAGTCGATCGCCGGCAAGCGCGGTGCGCCACCCGCGCCGATGATGGCCTGGCTGAACAGCCCGGAGATGGCACGGCATGCCACGCGGCTCGGCGAGGTGCTGCGCTTCGACACGATCTTTCCCCCAAAGCTGTCGGAGATCGCGATCCTCGTCACCGCGCGGCACTGGACCGCGCATTACGAGTGGTATGCCCACAAGCGCCTGGCGCTGAAGGGCGGCCTCGACCCGAAGATCATCGAGGACATTCGCGTGCGCCGGACGCCAAGCTTCGACGATCCCAAGGCCAGGGTGATCTACGACGTCGCCAAGGCGCTGCACGAAGGTCACGGCCTGCCGAAGGCACTGTATGACGAGGCGGTCGAGGTGCTGAGCCAGCGCGGCCTGGTCGAGGTGATCGGCCTCTGCGGCTACTACACGATGGTGTCGATGACGCTGAACACGTTCGAGTTCCAGCTGCCCGGCGGCGAGTTGTCGGAGCTCTGCTAGGCCCGGCGACCGTGGCGCCTTTCGGAAACGCTGCGTTTCCGGATCGATCGCTCCGGCGTCGGCAAATCCAGACTATATCAGGCGGCGAAACCTCGCCCCTGATAGCGGGGCATTGACGTCAACGGAGTCCGCTCATGCCAGAGAATCCCCCCATCATCGCGGGCACCCGGATCGGGCATGTTCACCTCAAGGTGGCCGATCTCGACCGGGCGCTCGGCTTCTATTGCGGTGTGCTCGGCTTCGAGTTGCAGCAGCGCATGGGCACGGACGCGGCCTTCATCTCGGCCGGGGGTTATCACCACCACATCGGCCTCAACACCTGGGAGAGCAAGGGCGGCCATCCGCCGCCGCCGGGCACCACGGGCCTGTTCCACACCGCCATCCTCTATCCCACCCGCCCGGCGCTCGCCGACGCGCTGCACCGGGTGCTGTCGGCCGGCATCGAGCTCGACGGCGCCAGCGACCACGGCGTCAGCCAGGCGCTGTACCTGCGCGATCCCGACGAGAACGGCGTCGAGCTCTATTGGGATCGCCCCGAGGCCGAATGGCCGCGCAGCGCGGACGGCAAACTCGCGATGTTCACGCGACGGCTGGACCTGGACGACCTGCTGAAACAGCGTGCGACGTAATTCCGCAAGGCGATAATTTCGTAGCCCGGATGAAGCGCAGCGAAATCCGGGGTTCGCTCCATGAGGCAATACTGCTCCCGGATTACGCTTCGCTCCATCCGGGCTACGAGTGCTTTCCCCTTCCCCCTGAAAGGGGGAAGGTCGGGATGGGGGTTAGCCGCGGGCTCTGCTGCAAGTGGAGAGAGCAGATCCCCACCCGCTTTGCTCTGCGAGCAAAGCGACCTCCCCTTTCCAAGGGGAGGTGAAGAGGTAGCTCGGATGGAGCCAACGGGTCGCGCGAACGCGCGCCCGATGACAGGCTCCGCGAAATCCGGGGTTGGCACCGTGGGGTGATACTGTTCCCGGACTACGCTTTGCTTCATCCGGGCTTCTGTAACGGGCCTTGGTTAGTCAATCCCTTTTCGCGTCATCCACTCGCCGGGCACTTGCTTCTGTACGGGATCGGCGCGAAGGCCGTCGCCTGATGGGGT